>CAMTVM010000036.1:0-16066 GCA_947085195.1 uncultured Chloroflexota bacterium | reverse complement strand
CACACCGGGGCCGCGGTCGGCGACCACGCGGCGCTCTCGGTCGTCCAGCCGAGCGTCGTCACCAACTTCATCATCAAGGCAGCCTGAAGGAGCGCCCGATGGCCCAGCGATCCCGGTTCTTCGACAGCTCCGGCGGCGACCGGATCTACACCTCCGGCAGCGTGGGCCCAGGTCCTGGGCGCGATCATCGGCGACGGCGTCGTGGCGACCGGCAACGAGCTCGCCGTGGCCGAGGCGAGCCCGCCAGCGATGAGCGTCCGGGTGAGCACCGGCAAGGCGTTCATCGGGGGCTTGGAGATGGACGAGGCGAGGATCGACGCACCTATCGCGGCGGTGTCCGAGCACGCCAACCGCATGCGGCTTCACGTGCGGCATCACGATCCCGGCGTGCGCCCGACCCAGGGAGTGACGTAGGTGGGCCTGTTGGCTGCAACCGAGTGGCACCGCGGACCGCACCAGCTCCGGCCTTGCGTACGTGGGTTGCGAGCGTGCCATGCCACGCATGAAGAAGGCCCGCCGCGGTCGGCGGGCCTTGCTGGGGCGTGACGTGAGGAGCGGAGGTCAGCCGCTCGTGGTCGGTGAAGCGTCCGGCGCCCAACCCTTGCCCTCGTGCATCCAGCCACGCCCGCCACCGAGGCCCATGCCCTTCATCGCGCCGCGCCCGATGGACTTGAGCTCATCGAGCGTGATCTTGCCGTCGTCCATCAGGGTGGTCAGCTGGCGGAGCGGATGGTCCGCCGGCAGCTGCTCCAGCTCCGCCCTGGTGATGACGCCGTCGGCGAGGAACCCCTTGATCTTCTCGCGCTCGGCCTTGCGCTCGGCCCTGCGCTCCGTGCGCTCGGCCTGGCGCTCCGCTCGCTCGGCGGCCAGGGCATCCATGATGGCCGTCTTCTGCGCCGCGGTGATCGTGCCCTTGGTGACCAGCTTGTCGAGCACGTCGGAGACGGCGCCGCCGCGATCGGGCCTGAAGGTCACGCCGCCGGACGGTGCGGGTGTGGGGCTCGCGGCCGCCGGGACCACGGTCCCGGTAGCGGCCGCCGGCGCAGTTGCGGACGTGGCAAGGGCGGCACCGGCGACTCCGATCAGGAGCAGGCCGGCGAGCGGGAGGACGAGGGTCTTGCCGAGCTTCACGAGGAGCCTCCGGGTACGGTGCAAAGGGAATGGCACGAGGTAGCGTCTACAGCGTCGACGGCGGCCCTGAGCCCTCGCCGGGATGGCGCTGTGAGCTTCCTGTGAACGGGAGCCGGAGGCCGAAGGTCGCGCCGCCGCCGGGCGTGGCCTCGTGCCACAGCCGCCCGCCGTGGGCGCCCGTGATGGACGCCACGATCGACAGCCCGAGACCCGTGCCGCCGCGCTCCCGCGAGCGCCCTGGGTCGGCGCGGTAGAAGCGGTCGAAGACGCGGGGACCCACGTCAGGGTCGATGCCCGGCCCGTGGTCCACGACCCGCAGCTCGGCCCCATCACCGTCGCGCCGCAGGACCACCTCCACGGGCGTCCCCGCGGGTGTATGGACCCGGACGTTCGCGAGGAGGTTGCCGATGACCTGCCGGAGCCGGTCCTCGTCACCGATGACGAGCAGCGACGGTTCGATCGCCCCCACCAGCGGCCGCCCGGTCTCGACCGCCCGTGCATCGGCCACCGCGTCCTCGCAGATCCGCGACAGGTCAACCGGGTCCCGGCGCAGCGGCCGGCCCTGGTCCAGGCGGGCGAGAAGGAGCAGGTCGTCCACCAGCACGCCCATCCGCCGACTCTCCGTCCCGATGCGCGTCATCGCCGCATCGAGCGTCCCGGGATCCGCAAGCCCCCCTGCCCGGTACAGGTCCGCGTAGCCGCGGACGGCCGTGAGCGGCGTCCGGATCTCGTGCGAGGCGTCGGCCACGAACCGCCGCAGCCGGTCCTCGCTGTGCGCCTTCGCCTCGAGTGCCCCGCGCTGCTCCGCGAACGCATCCTCGATCCGGTCGAGCATCGTGTCGAAGGCCGCGCCGAGCCGCCCGACCTCGGTGCCGTCGTGGGCGACGCCGGCCCGCTGCGACAGGTCGCCCTTCGCGATGGCCTCCGCGGTGCGCGCGATCCGTTCGATCGGCAGCAACCCACGGCGCAGGACCGCCCACGCGACGACCAGCAGCGCCCCCATCGCCAGCGTTCCCACCAGCAGCAGCGTCCGGACCAGCGCACCCACGGCCGCTTCCACGCCAGTCAGGGGTGCCGCGATGGCAACGCTGGTCCCGCCCCGGCCCTGGACCGTCCGCACGTGGTAGCGCACGGAGCCGTCGACGGACGGCCGCTCGACGATCGGGCCGTAGGCGGAGGCCGGGATCCCAGCGGGATAGGTCGGCAAGTCGGGAATGGGGTCTGGATCATCGGAGAAGCCGGACGGGAACGCACGGGTGATGTTGCCTCGCCGGTCCAGCCGGAGGATGGCGAGGCGCCGACCGGCGACGTCCTCGACATTGGTGAGGTCCGTCATCCGCTGGACCAGCGCCGCGGCGGACGAGATGGACTCCAGCTCCCGGTCCACGCGGTCGATGAGCGCGGCGCGGGTCAGCCCCACCAGGAGGAAGCCGGCGCCCAGGAGCGCGATGGCGAGCATGGTCGCCAGGGACGCGAGCAGCCGCGCCCGGAGGCTCATGCGCTCGGTCCTGGGGCCGGCCCGGCAGCCGGACCCGTGCCGGACTCGTCCGCCCTCAGGACATATCCGAACCCGCGGACCGTGCGCAGCAGCTTCGGCTCGACGTCGTCCACCTTGCGCCGCAGGTAGCTCACGTACGTCTCCACGACGTTGTCCTCGCCGTTGAAGTCGTACTGCCAGACGTGGTCGAGGATCTGCTGCTTTGACAGGACCCGATCGGGGTTGAGCAGGAAGTAGCGCAGGAGGCGGAACTCGGTGGGGGAGAGATCGACCTCGCGGCCGGCGCGCCACACCTGGTGGCGGTCCTCGTCCATCTCCAGGTCCCGGTACCGGAGCCTTGGGGCTGCTTCGCCCGCGACCCCGCCACGGACACGGCGGAGGAGCGCGCCGATCCGGAGCGTGAGCTCTTCCAGGGAGAAGGGCTTGGTGACGTAGTCATCGCCGCCGCGGACGAAGCCCGTGACGCGGTCGTCCTCGGTGTCGCGCGCGGAGAGGAAGATCACCGGGACGAAGTCGTGCGCGGCGCGCAGCCTCCGGCAGACCTCGAAGCCGTCGATGTCGGGGAGCATCACGTCCAGCACCACGAGGTCCGGCGCGGCGGTGGCGGCCGCCTCCAGGGCGGCAAACCCGGTTGCTGCCGTGGTCACCTGGTAGCCGATGTAGCGCAGGGCCGTAGAGAGGAGGTCAGTGATGGACGCCTCGTCATCGACGACGAGGATGTGGGCGGGTCCTGCGGGCGCGGCGTGCATGTGGCTATCTCACGCTCCGTTCCTGAGAGGTTGCTGTGAGTGTGCCGTGAAGTCGCCACGCGTGACGCGATCACCCGCGAGGGGCCTCATCCCCATTTGGGATTACGCCCCCAGCTCGCCTCGCAGGTGCATCAGCGCACGCGTCAGGGGCTCCCGGAGCAGTGCCGCGGGCCACGGTCCGTCCACCAGCGCGTCGTCGCGGGCCAGCAGCCCGCGATCCACCATCGACGCCCGCTCCGCCACCGCGCGCAACTCTTCGAGGGAGCGCTCCACGAACGGACGCCCGGCGTGGTTCCCGTGCCCGGGCACGACCACCGTGGAAGGTCCGGTCATGTGCAGAATCGCCTCGACGGTCTCCGGCCAGTCCATCGGGTAGGCGTCCCCGAAGTAGGGGACCGCCCCGTTCTCCAGGAGGTCGCCCGCGCACAGCACGTCCGCGTCCGCGACCCGGAGGATGATGTCGTTGTCCGTGTGGCCACGGCCCAGGTAGCGCAGCTCCACCCGGCGACCACCCAAATCGATGACGGCGTGATCCGCGAAGGTCCGGTCCGGCGGGTCGAGGATGACGGCCGCCAGGTTGTCGGCCAGCTCGGGCAGCTCCTCGGCGACGGTCCGCCGCTGCGCTTCGCCCGTGCGTTCGATCATCGTCACGCACCGGTCGTGGCCCCAGATCACCGCGGGCCGGAAGTCGTGGTTGCCAAATGCGTGGTCGTGGTGCCCGTGCGTGTTCACGACGACGTCCACGCGCCCGATGCCCAGCTCGCGGATGTCGGCGATGAGTTCCAGCGCCTGGTCCGGCGTGGACCGCGTGTCCACGACCAGCGCCTGGTCGCCGCCCCGCACGACCACGATGTTCTGGTCGTAGAACGCATACCGGCGGACATAGACCCGGTCGCCGATCTCGATCCAGCGCGTACCCACTCCAGGATCGTAGCCGACCCCCGCCGGACCGACTACGCTGTCCCCACAAGGAGGACTCGATGACCGCCGCCGCCATTCCCTCGGGCATCACTCCGTCGGAGGGCACCGCCCGGGTCGCCGACGGGACCAATCTCCGGACCCTTCACTGGGCCGCCGAGGGCGAGCCCTGGGCCGTCGCGCTCGTGGTCCACGGCCTGGGTGAGCACGCGGGCCGGTACCGCACGGTGGCCGGCGCGCTGACCGCCGCAGGGATCGACGTCCATGCCTACGACCACCGCGGGTTCGGCGGGTCGGCGGGGATGCGCGCGTACGTGGACCGGTGGAGCCAGTTCCACGACGACCTGGCCACGCGGATGCTGGCCACCCGGGCCGCAGCGCCGGGCCTGCCGCTGATCCTGTACGGCCAGTCGCTGGGCGGCCTGATAGCCGCGGGGTACGTGCTCTCCGGACGGGACCTGCCGATGCCGGACCTCCTGGTGCTCTCCGCCCCGGCCCTCGACTCCGCGCAGCCGGCCTGGAAGAAGACCCTCGCCAGGCTCCTGACCGGGATCACGCCGAGGATGAGGCTCGCGAACGGCCTGGCCAGGGACGGTCTGTCGCGGGATCCGGCGGTCAGGGCGGCGGCGGACGCGGACCCGCTGTGCATCAGCACGTCCACGGTCCGGTTGGGCGCCGAGGCGTTTGCCGAGCAGGCGAGGGTCCAGGCCGCCATCGCGGGGATCCCGGCCATGCCGATGCCCACCTACGTGTTCCACGGCTCGGCGGACCCGATCGTGCCCCCGGGCGCGAGCGCGATCCTCGAGGGCAAGGGCGGCGTCACGCGACGGGTCCACGAGGGGCTGCGCCACGAGTGCCACCACGAGCCCGAGTACGCGCAGGTGCTGGGCGAGGTCGTGGCATGGATCCGGGTAGCCGTTCCCGCGCCGGAGGCCATCTCGGCCGGGGCGGTGTAGACTCGTCCGACAACTGAACATCCGCCTCCGGGGAGCGCTTCGTGCGCTGAGAGTGTGGCTTGGCCACAGACCCGCGGAACCTGATCCGGTTCATACCGGTGTAGGAAGCAGGCCCGCACGCGTCGACGCCGTCCTCGGATCCCGGGGGCGGCGATATTCGTCTATGGAGGTCTCCGACGCGATCGTGATCCACCAACTCCGCCGCTCCCGCGGTGCTCTCGCAGCGCCGCTCACGCTCACCATCGTCATCTCGCTCGTCGCCGCCGCGTGCGGTGCGCCCGCCCCGAGCGGGCCAGCATCAGCCGCCGCGTCGCCGTCATCGCCGGCGGCGTCGGCCGGGGTCACGGCGGAGGCTTCGAGCGCCGCCCCCACCCCGGCTGAGGCCGTCAAGGTCCGCCTCGCGCTCGACTGGACGCCGAATACGAACCACGTGGGGTTCTTCGTCGCCCAGGAGAAGGGCTGGTACGCGGACGCGGGTGTGGCCCTCGATGTGCTCCCGTATGGCGGCACGGCCCCCGAGGCGATCCTCGCCGCGCGCCAGGCCGAGTGCGGGATCAGCTTCCAGGACGCGATGACGTTCGCCGTGGTGGCCGGGGCGCCGGTCGTCTCGGTCATGGCGATCCTCCAGCGCACCGCGCAGGACATCGCGGTGCTGGCGGACTCGGGCATCGAGCGGCCCAGGGATCTCGACGGAAAGATCTACGCCGGCTTCGGGTACCCGAACGAGGTGCCGACGCTGCAGTCCGTCATCCGCGCCGACGGGGGCACCGGCACGTTCGACGTGGTCACGCTGGACACGGCCGCCTACGAGGCGCTGTACTCGAAGCGTGCCGACTTCGTGATCACATTTGCGGCGTGGGAGGGGATCGAGGCGACGCTGCGGGGCATCGACCTGCGGACGTTCCGGTTCACGGATTTCGGGTTCCCGGACTTCTACCAGGTGGTGCTGGCCTGCGATCGGGACTGGCTGGCGAAGGAGCCGGCGGTCGCGAAGGCGTTCGTGAGCGCCACGGCGCGCGGTTTTGGGTTCGCGGCGCTCAACCCGGACGAGGCGGCGTCGATCCTGGTCTCGTCCAATCCGGGCATCTTCGATACGAACCCGGACCTGCCGAAGGCCTCCGCGACGTACCTGGCCGAACAGGGCCTGTTCCTGGACCCGCAGGCGGAGGTGGGGAGGCAGACGCTGGAGACGTGGGCCGGGTACTCGGGCTTCCTGTACGAGCAGGGGCTGCTGGTCGATGCGCGAGGGGCCGCGTTGACCGCGCCGCCGGATTACGCGTCGCTGTTCACGAACGAGTTCCTGCCGTGAGCGTGCGGCTCCGCACAACCCTCCCGTTCTTGATGAGGCTCCGCACATCAGGGGGCGGTTGGGGAGCTCCGGGGACGCGCAGGCGATGAGGACTCGGCTCCCGTCGCTCGTCCTGATCGCCCTCCTCCTCGCGGGTTGGGAGACGTACGTGCGGGTGGCGGGGGTCAGCCCGATCGTGCTGCCGGGGCCGGTCCGGATCCTGGAGTCCCTCTGGGAGTACCGCGCGGACGCCGTCCGCCACGCGATCCCCACGCTTGCCGCGACCGTTCTCGGGTTCGGGCTGGCGCTGGTGCTGGCGATCGTCGCTGCGGCGCTGATGGACCGGGCACCGGCGGTGCGGCGGACGCTGGAGCCGATCCTCGTGACCACCCAGACGATCCCGATCGTGGCCCTTGCGCCGCTGTTCCTGCTCTGGTTCGGGTTCGGGCTGGCGCCCAAGGTGCTGGTGGTGGTGCTGGTGACGTTCTTCCCGATCGTCGTCGCGCTGCTGGACGGGTTCCGCTCGCCGCCATCCGATGCCGCGGACCTGCTCCGCTCGTACGGTGCCTCGGACGGACAGACGTTCCGCTTCCTCCGCTGGCCGTCCGCGTTGCCGAACCTGTTCACGGGCCTGCGGATCTCCGTGGTGTACGCCGTGATCGGGGCGGTCTTCGGCGAGTACGTCGGAGCGCGCGAGGGGCTGGGGATCTGGATGCAGATCTCGGCCAACGCGTTCCGGACGGACCTCGTGTTCGCGGCGGTCGTGGTGACGTCAGGGCTGTCGCTTGCGCTGTACTGGGGGGTGGGGGCGCTGCGGCGGGTCGTGGTGCCGTGGGCGCCTGGGGTACGGCACGAGGCCGGGGTGACCTCCGCGCCGTTCTGAGACGCTGGTCCGGCCGGGAGGTCGTCCCGACGGGGGACGCTGCACTGGCGTGCAGCCAGGAGCGCCACGCGCGACGACACGGCCCGGCCCACCCGCGCGACGTGCGATCATCCCTGCCACTCACCAGCTCAGCGAGCAGAACCACGAGGTGCGACGGTGGCGGACGGCCGGACGATCGTGTTCTTCCCGGAGGGCGCCTACGGCCCGACGAACAACTGCGCCGGCATCGGCAGCGTCCTGCGGGCTCGCGGCCATCGCGTCGTGTTCATCGTGGAGGAGAGCTTCGCCGGCAGCCTCGAGGCGAGGGGTTTCGAGGAGCGGCTCATGCGCCTCGGCCCGCCGCCCGCGGAGCCCGAGGTCCCGGGCCAGTTCTGGATCGACTTCATCCGGGACACTTCGCCCGTCTTTCGCAAGCCGACGATCGAGCAGCTCGGCGAGTTCATCGCCCCCACCTTCGGGGCGCTCATCGACGGCTCGAAGTACGTCAACCCGC
This sequence comes from uncultured Chloroflexota bacterium, assembly GCA_947085195.1. Classification (GTDB taxonomy): domain Bacteria; phylum Chloroflexota; class Limnocylindria; order Limnocylindrales; family CSP1-4; genus CAIXZV01. The sequence goes on along the minus strand of CAMTVM010000036.1, from coordinate 8,150 downwards.
GCCTGACCGCGATCCTGGACGAGCTCCAGCCGGACGCGATCGTCGAGGACAACGTCGTCAGCTTCCCGGCTGTCATGGCCGCCGGCCGCCCATGGGTCCGGCTCCTCTCCTGCAACCCGGCGGAGGTCAAGGACCCGCTGATCGCGCCGTTCTCGTCCGGCTACCCGACCGCGGACAGGACGATGTGGCCCGCCTTCCTCGACGAGGTCCGACGGACCCACGGCGACATGTGGGCCGACTTCGACGCCTTCTGCCGTGACAACGGCGCCGGCGGCCTGACGTGGGGCGACAGCGGCCCGGACTTCATGCACGAGTCGCCCTACCTGAACCTCTACTCCTATCCGGCGGAGGCCGACTACCGGCGCGCCATCCCACTGGGCCCCACCTGGCACCAGCTGGACTCCACGGTCCGAGCCGCCGATGCGACATGGGTGCTGCCGGAGGAGCTGGCGAACCGCGACGGCGCCCTGATCTACCTCTCGCTGGGCTCGCTGGGCTCCGCTGACGTTGGTCTGATGCAGCACCTGGTGGACGTGCTCGGGAGGACGGACCACCGGGTCATCGTGTCCAAGGGTCCCCTCGCGGACCAGATCACCCTCCACGACAACATGACCGGCGAGGGCTTCCTCCCGCAGCCGGCGATCCTGCCGATGGTCGACCTCGTGATCACGCACGGCGGCAACAACACGGTCGTCGAATGCTTCCATCACGGCAAGCCGATGATCGTGCTGCCGCTGTTCTGGGACCAGGTGGACAACGCCCAGCGCGTGGACGAGACGGGTTTCGGGCGTCGGCTGGCGACCTACGACTTCGCCGATGCCGAGCTGACGGGCGCGCTCGGTGCCCTGCTGGCCGATGCCACCCTGCGGTCGAGAATGGCCCGGATCGCGGAGCGGATGCAGGCATCGAGGGGGACCGAGCGTGCCGCTGACCTGATCGAGCGCCTAGCCACCACGGGGTCACCCGTCCCGAGGTAGCGCGGTACGAGTTCGGGCTGGCCTCAAGGTATGCGTTGAAGGACGGTATCCGCGTGAAGCACATCACGATCCACACGGGCGTCTGACGATTTCGCCCCCGACCCTCGACCATGCGGCCATCGCCGCCGCTGTTCGCGCCCTCGACATGGACGACCTGGCGGCGCGACGCTGGTACGTGCACAAGGGCGAGGTGCCGTCGTCGGCACACCTCGCCCATGCCTTTGCGCTTTCGGATCAGGCCGCGCTGGCGCTCGTCGACCTTCGGGTGGGCGAGGGGAGCGACCGAGTCGAGCGCTATGCCGTCCCGTTCGTCCGCGACGCCGCTGCCGGGTCGGTCCGCGAGGCGGCCGAGGGCGACGGCGCCTGGCGTGCGCTGGCCGCCGCGATCGGACAGGCCCGTACCATCGCGGCGCTCCGGGACGGTGACGCCGGCGCCGGCCCGGACGCGGCGCTCCTGTGTCGGCCCTCCTCGGCGTTCGCGGACCTCTGGGATGCCGGACCCCTGGTCGCCGCCGTCGAGAGACCACTCGGCCGGGACCAGTCCAACACCTCTGTGGTGATCGGCGACGCCCTCCTGCTCAAGGCCTACCGGCGGATCCAGCCCGGCCTCAACCCGGATCTCGAGTTGACCGCCTACCTCACCGAGGAGGCGCGGTTCCCCGGTGTCCCACGCCTTGCCGGCTGGGCGGAGGCCGTCACGCCGCACGGCGGCGTGGCCACCATCGCCATGCTCGGAGCGTTCATCGCGGAGGCGGACGACCTGTACGAGGTCACGGCGGAGCGGCTCGCCGCCCTGATGGCCGCGCCCGGCGCCGTCAGCCTGGACGCGGCGACCGAGGTCGCGGAAGACCTTGGTACGCTCGTGGCCGGATTGCACGCGGCGCTCGCCTCGCCGCCGGAGGACGCCCCCGACTTCACCCCCCGGCCCGCCACCCGCGACGAGATCCGGGCCTGGCGCATTGACGCTCACCGCCAGCTGAGCCTGGCGATCCCCGCGGTCGCGGCCGTGGATCCCGAAACCGCCGCCGAGTTTCGCCGCGAGTCGGCCGCCATCGCGGCCCGCGCCTCGCGCTTCGAGGCCGCCGCCACTGCGCCGCTGGTCATGCGGATCCACGCGGACCTCCACCTGGGCCAGATCCTTGTGAGCGACGACGGCTACCGCATCGTCGACTTCGAGGGCGAGCCGCTGCGGTCCGTGGAGGACCGGCGACGGCCCGACTCCCCGCTGCGGGACGTGGCCTCGATGCTGCGCTCGCTCGATCACGTTGCGCGGTCGGCCCGCCGCCGGGCCGAACGGAGGGCGGGCGGCCCGGCGGAGCACCCGGGCATGGACGCCGATGCCTGGATCGAGCGGGCCCGCGAGCGGTTCCTCGCCGCGTACGCTGCGGGCCTGCGCCGGGCCGGCTCACCGATCATGCTTGACATCGACCTTCTCGACGCCTTCGAGGTGGCCAAGGAGACCGGCGAGTTCGTCTACGCGGCATCCGTGCTTCCATCATGGCTCTGGGCGCCGCGAGAGGGGATGCGATGGCTGCTGACACACGGGGAGGACCGGTGACCGACAGGGTGGCAGAGCCCACGACCGATCGCGTGACCGCGTTCCTCGACGACATCCTCGCCGGCCCCGACGAGCTGGCGGCCGTCCTCTCGGCGCAGCGCGCTGCCCTCCGCGAGCTGCCCCTGGGCATCGCGGCGCGCCCAAGCTGGCGATTCATCGGGATGGGCAGCTCGCGGTTCGCCGCCCAGGACGCCGCGGGGCGGCTCCGGGCGGTGGGGCGGGACGCATTCGCCGAGGTCGCGTCCGCGTCGGGGGCATCGCCGGGCGGGCGGGATGTGCTGGTCGTGGCGATCTCCGCCTCGGGAGAGACCGCCCAGGTCCTCGCCGCGACGGAGCGGCATCGGGGGTCGTCGTTCGTGCTGGGACTGACGGCTCGTCCGGATTCCGCGCTGGCGTCCGCCGCCGATGCCGTCCTGCCGCTGACGGGCGCCAGCGCCGGGACCTCCGGCATCGCCTGCCTCACGTACCGCGCGACGGTGGCGGCGCTCGCGCTGCTGGCCGGCGAGGCGGAGCCGGACCTGGATCCCGGCGGGATCACCGGCGCCGTGCCCGCGCTGTCGGCGCTGATCGACGGTCGAGATGCCTGGCTGGGCGCCGCCTCCTCGGTCCTGGATACCGGTCGCGAGGTGCACGTCCTGGGCGACGGGTTTCGTTCCGGCACGCTGGAGCAGGCCGCACTGGTGCTTCGCGAGGGGCCCCGGATCGCCGCGCTCCCGTTCGACGCGGGTGACTGGCTCCACGCCGGCCTGTACACGCTGTTCCCGGGCGACGCCGTCCTGCTGTTCACGGGCTCGCCCGCGGATGACGAGGTGATCGCCACGATCCGCGCCCGGGGCGGGTTGGTGGTCTCGGTCGGGGGCGCGCGGTCCGACACGGACGTCGGGGTGCCGCTTGCCGCGGCGGCCTCCGAGGATCCCGTGGTCCGGGTGCTGGTGGAGTCCGCGGTGGCCGATCTCCTCGCCGCCGAGCTCTGGCGGCGGACTGCCGGGCGCGTGATCCGCGAGTCACGGGCGGATTGAGGGCCGGCCACGTCCCGAACCCTCGGTCCGCCGGGCGACCGCCCGCCGCCGGGAAGGCGCGGCTACGCGATCCCGAGCAGCCGCGCCAGCACCGCGCCCACGCCCAGCGCGAGGGCGAGGGATGCGGCGGAGATAGCCAGCGCCGCGCGCCCGCCAAGCTCGCCCCGCAGGGCGGCAAGGGTGGCGATGCACGGGATCGACAGGCTCGACACTACCGCGTACACGAACAACTGGGCCGGGCTGAGCAGCTCGCCGAGACCCGCCTGGTGCCCGAGCGCCACCGCGGCGAACACGAGCAGCAGCTGCAGCGCCAGCTCCTTGCGCAGGAACGCGAACGCGATCGCGACCCCGGCGATGGCCGGCAGTCCGAGCAGCGCCTCCGTCGCGGGTCCCGTGACATCCGCGAAGACCCGCCACGCCCCGGCCTCGTAGATGAGCCCCAGCACGAACGAGCCGATGAGCATGATCGGCGTGGCGGTGAGCACGAACCCGCGAAAGCGCCACCACGCCTTGGCGACCACGTGCCGGCCCATCGGCGCCCGTAGCGGCGACAGCTCCAGCACCAGGGACGGCTGGCGGCCGGGCACCAGCGCGTTGGCGCCGAGACCGGCCGCGATGGTCGCCGTCCCGACCACGGCGAAGGCCGCCAGGGCGACCGGCACGCCCGCGAACGGCGCCAGCGCGGCGATGACCACCGCGGAGCGCGCCGAGCAGGGGGTGAGGGTGATCAGGAACGAGCCCAGCAGCCGCTCGCGGCGGGTCCGCAGCACCCGGGTCCCGTAGATCGCCGGGACGTTGCAGCCGGCCGCGGCAAGGAGCGGGATCGCGGCCCGGCCGGGCAGGCCCAGGACGCCGAACACGCGGTCCATGAGCACGGCCGCGCTGGTCAGGTACCCGGAGTCCTCGAGTGCCGCAAGCAGCAGGTAGAAGGTCAGGACGTACGGGATCCCGACCGACAGCATGCCCAGCATCCCGCCGTCGAACGCCCACAGGAGCGCGGGTGCGAGGATCGGGACCGGCACGACGGCCGGAATGGCCGTGGCGAGGAACGGCGAGACGGTGGCGGCCCAGGCGGCGCCCAGGACAGCCGCGAGCCAGCCACCCACGAAGATGACCGCGAGCAATGCCGCGAAGCTTGTCCCGAGGAACAGGGGGATCCCCGGCCAGGGTGCCGTGGACCAGCGCCCGAACCTGTCCGCGAGGGGCTCCGGCACATCCTGGTGGCGCTCGACACCCGCCGCCCACCTCCGCGCGATCGCCCAGCGGAGCGGCTCCAGCTCCCGTGCGAGTCGCAGCGTGGCGGCGCCGCGGCCGGACACCACGCCCGTGAGGACGCCCGCCTGCAGGGGCTCCATGACGGCAGCGGCACCAAGCGAACGCGGCGGCTCGGCGAGGTCCGCGGCGGTCTCGCGCAGCTGCTGTTCCATGCCCAAGGGATAGACCGGTGCGGGCACCGTGGACCGCGGCGAGGACTCGCCGGCAAGGACTGCCCGCCGGGTGTCGGCCAGGCGGACGGCATCGGCCAGCGCGGCATCGACGCCCTCGCCCGTCCGCCCGCAGGTCGAATGCACGGGGGCGTTGAGCAGCTGCCCCAGCCGCCCGGTGTCGACCGAGATCCCGCGCCTCGTGGCCTCGTCGGTCAGGTTGGCCGCCAGCACGACCGGCAGGCCGAGGTCCCGGCAGGCAAGCGCGAGCGGAAGGTGCCGCTCAAGGTGCCCAGCGTCCGCGACGACGAGGATCGAGTCGGGAGCGGCCTCGAGGATCAGGGTCCAGAATGGGTCGGCACCGGCCGGCACGTCGTCCAGGGCCCGGGTCCCGGGCAGGTCCACGAGCCAGGCGTCTCTCGATCCGATTCGCACCCGCCGCCGCTCGAGCGAGACCGTGGTGCCGGGCGCATTGGCGGTCTCGACGAACCGGTGGCTGGCGCGGGCAAGGAACGTGGACTTCCCGACGTTCGGACGGCCGACCAGGGCGACGACGGGAAGGCGGGATCCGGCGACGCCGTCGGGCGCGGCCCGGATTGCCGGATGGCACGCCGCGGTCGTGGCCATCAGGGCTGTCCCGACGCCGTGTCCGGGGCGGTCATCACCTGAGCCGCGACGTTCACCGACAGCGCCAGGCGCGTCCTTCCGAGCTGCACGATCACCGGCCCGCCGAGCGGCGTGCGCCCGATCACGACGACGATGGTCCCGGACAGGAGACCCTCGCGCTCGAGCTCGTCCCGTGCCGATCCGTCCAGACGGGCGATGACCCGACGCCTGCCCACCGCGACCCGGGACAGCGGCACCAGCCCGTCGTCTTCCGGGGAGGGGAGCGGTCGGCCCGGAAAGGCGACGGGATCGGTGCTTGTCGGCATCGCAGCAAGTAGGCCGTGTCAAGCACGCTTGTCAGTAGAGACCAAGGATACCTGTCTTGCGTGACATCGGTCCCGACCTCCGGCCCGTTCGCCGCGGCGCGGGAGCCGAAATCTGGGTGCGTTCGGCCGAATTGCCGAGGTTTTGAACCTCCGATCCAGCTCCCCGGGGGGCCACCGCCAGGCCGCTTGGGGACCGAACCCATGCCGCTCGGCCCTCCCCGGAAGGCCCCCATTCCGCCATAGCCTTATGGTAACTTCGATCAGGTTTGGTAGGTATGGGAGGTTGCGAACGGAATGCCGGTGCGAGCGAGCACGCCAGTGAGCACGAAGGATCCCGGCTGGGTGACGCTCACCGAGGCCTGTCGCGTGCTCGGTGTCTCTCCCTCGACCGTCCGGAGATGGGCCGACAGCGGGATGGTCCGGACCTTTGTCACACCGGGGGGCCATCGTCGCTTCTCCAGGGCGGGACTCGAAGCCCTCCTCCCGCATCGCCCGACCCGCCGCCCGTCCCTCGCGGACCTGGGTGAGACTCCCGGCCGCATGGCCCGCGGGTACCGGCGCGCGGCGGACGAGACCCACGGCGGCATCCCCTGGGTCGAGGAGCTGGACGACGCACGGCGCGAGCGCTTCCGCACCTACGGGCGCGGCATCGTCAAGACCCTCATGGAGGTCCTGGACACCGACGACCAGCGCCATCGAGCCGACCTGCTCCGCTCCGCCGATGACGCCTGCACCGAGTACGGGCGCTTCGCCGGCCGCGAGGGCCTGGGCGCCTCCACCACCGCGGACCTGTTCCTGCGCTTCCGCCGCCCGTTCCTCGCCGAGCTCGGCTCCCTCGCCCGGCGCCGCGAGCTCGACGCGTCCGCCACGTCCACCCTCATCACCGAGGCCAACACGGCGCTCGACGGCCTGCTCCTGGCGACCCTCCGCGGCTGGGAGGCGGCGGCGACGGCGGCCGGCCGTCGGCCCCGCCGCAAGGCCGCGTCCCCCTCGGAGACCCCGCCGTGACCGATCCGCTGGCCGACCTCGGCCTGATCGCGCTTGTCGTTCACGCCCGCCACGTCGCCAGCGAGGAGCGGGAGGCGTTCGCCGATGCCGCCGCCGCCGTCGCGGCGGACCCGCGGGCCATCCTCATCCGCACCTGCCACCGCGCGGAGCTGTTCGTCGCAGCCGAGCCGATGCACGGGCGCCCGGTGCCCGTGCTGCCGGCACTCCCGGCGGGCGGCCGTCGCCTCGAGGGCCTCGCCACAACCCGGCACCTGTTCTCCGTGGCGGCCGGCCTCGACAGCGTGGTCGTGGGCGAGGACCAGATCCTGCACCAGCTCCGCGAGGGCCTCTCTGACCGTCACGTCCCGGGCGCGGCCCGCTGCCCCGAGCAGATCGGCTCCGGGGACGCCTCCACGATCGGTCTCCACCCAGTCCTCGAGCGCCTGTTCCAGGTGGCCCTGCACCTCGGTCGCGAGACCCGGTCCTGGCGCGAGGGGCCGCCGCGGTCCCTCGCGGACGTTGCGCTGGGCCGGATCCTGCCGGCCACGGGTCCGCTCGAGGGGCGCCGCGTGCTGGTGGTGGGCGCGGGACGCATGGCGCGCCTTGCCGCCCTTGCCGCCGCTCGCCAGGGGGCACGGGTCCTCGTCGCCAATCGCGGTGGGGACCGCGCTGCGGCCCTCGCGTGGGACGCGAACGGGGAGCCCGCCGAGTTCGGCCCTGACGCGCCCCTCCCCGCGGTGGATGCCGTCATCCTGGCCATCGCCGCTCGCTGGCCGCTCTCGGCCGAAGCCAGGGCTGACCTCCTCGCCGGACCCGCGCCCGTCGTGGACCTCTCCTCGCCGCCGGCGATCGATCCTGACCTCCGCGCCGCCCTGGGGGCCCGCTACACGTCCGTGGACGACCTGGCCCGCAGCCCGCACGACGAGGCCCGCCGCCGTCTCCGCGTCCGCTTCGAGCGCGCGCTGGACGCCGCAGAGGCCAGCTTCGTCGGCTGGGTCCGCGCCCGCGCCAGCGTCCCGGCGATCCAAGCGCTGGCCAACCACGCGGAGACCCGCCGCCAGGAGGAGCTTGACCGGCTGTTCCGGCGCCTGGAGCTTGATGACCACGAGCGTGAGCAGGTGGCCCAGATGAGCCAACGGCTGGTCGCCGGCCTCCTTCACGCCCCGCTGGTGACGCTCCGGGAGGACGGCTCCGGCGACCTCGAGCGGGCCGCCCGGACCCTCTTCTCCCTCTGAGCCGCAGGAGCGTCCCGT
>CAMTVM010000035.1:0-22602 GCA_947085195.1 uncultured Chloroflexota bacterium | reverse complement strand
CTCCTGGGCCTTCGGCTGGTCCTCGCCCGGCCGATCGACGACGACGACGCCCGTGCCGACGATCTCCCGGATGACGTCCGCGAGATGCCGCCGGTCGAAGCGGGCCATGCGTGAGACCTCGAGGATCTCGAGGGCGTCCAGCCGCCACGGCCCCGCGGACAGCATCCGGACCAGCGCGACGTCGTTGTGCGGATCCGCGATCGCCCGCAGGCTCTGCTCCAGGTCCCGGATCTCGGGGGTGCCGAACAGGCTCAACCCACCCACGACCGTGTACGGGATGTCCTCGTCCCGCAGCCTGGCGACGATGGCCTCGCGGTGCTTGTGCTTGCGATACAGGACGGCGGTGTCGGACCAGCGCGGCTTCGCCTTCGGCCCCTCCCCTGACCCATCGGGTGCCGCAAGTTCCTTGATCGTTTCGACGATCGCGACGGCCTCGTCGTCGGCACCCGCGCACACGATCAGGCGCACGGGCTCACCCGCCGGCCGCCGCGTGACCAACCGCTTGCCGGGCTCGAACCGGGCCTGGTTGTGCGCGATGAGCCGGTTGGCGGCCCGGAGCACCCGCTCGACGCTGCGGAAGTTCTCCTCCAGCCGGAGCCGGCGCGGCGCGGTCGGCGGAACGCCCCGTGGGTCGTGCGCGGGCGGGCTGGAGAAGCGCCGATCGAACTCCGAGAACGCGGCGAAGCTGGCGCCTCGGAAGCGGTAGATCGACTGGTCGTCGTCACCGACCACCATGACGTTGTCCGGCCGGTCCGGCGTCCGCCCCAGCAGCTCGATGAGCTCGACCTGGGCGACGTTCGCATCCTGGAACTCGTCGACGAGGATGTACCGGAACTGCCGCTGCCAGCGGCGCAGGAGGTTCGGGCGCACCTTGAACAGCTGCGACACGGCCGCGATCTGCTCGCCGAAGTCGAGCGCCCCTCGCCGCACGAGCTCCGCCTGGTAGGCGCGGTAGACGATCCCGAGCTCCGTCAGGCGCATGACCTCCAGCGCGGCGCCGTCGGCCACGTAGGTCTCCGCCAGCTCGTCGATGCGCGGATGGTCGCCGGGGTCGAAGTGGCCGCGCCAGTGGGCATGGCCGTCGCCCGACAGCGTCCGGCGCGCCTCGCGCTGGGCGGCCGTCCCGAGGCTCCGCTCCGCACCCGCGGGATCGGCGGCCTCCCCGCGGGCGCCGGCGCGCTCGTTCGCGCGCAGCTTCGCGTACGCCCCGCGAACGCTCTTGAGCGGGCGCAGGTTGCCCTGGGCGGCCAGCCGGACCGCCGCCTCCTCGTAGCCGCCGAACCGGTCCTCGAAGGCCTCGCGCTCCCCTGCCACGAAGGCGTCGAAGTCGTCGGGCGTGACCAGCTCGTCCTTCGCCCGGTTGATCATGCCCACGATCGGCCCGAACTGCCACTCCCCGTGGTACACGAGCGGCAGGTCCGGGCGGAGGTCGCGCAGCAGCAGCACCTGGCTCACGCCGTCGAGGACGTCCGGGTGGGGCGCCACGCCCGCCTCGCCCGGGCTCTCGGTCAGCACGCGGTGGCAGAAGCTGTGGAAGTTGGTCACCGTCAGGCGGGCGCGCGTGGCCGGCCCGAGGACCTTGTCCAGCCGCTGCTGGAGCTCCTTGGCCGCCTTCACGTTGTAGGTCAGGACCAGGATCTGCTCGGGGGCGAGGGGACCTGCGAAGGGTTGATCTCCACGAGCACGGACAGGTTCTTTCGCGAGGAGGCTCCGCACATCACCGGCGGCGGGACCGGCGGCGGGATTGGCGGCGGGATTGGCGGCGGGACCGGCGGCGGGACCGGCGGCGGGATTGGCGCCAGCGAGGCCCCCCTTCGTCTCCAGGAGCCAGCGCACCCGCTCCACGATGACGCGCGTCTTCCCCGTCCCGGCGCCCGCGATGACCACGACCGGCCCATCGTCCGCCTCCACGATGGCGCGCTGCTCCGGCGTCAGGGCCGGCGTCAGGGCTCCGCGGGGCGGTGATGCGGCGAGGCTCATCGGCAACAGGGGCTCAATACCGGTAGAGGGAGGCGGCGAACGGCACCCGGTTGTAGAGCATCAGGCCCAGCGGCAGCGTGAGGACGAGCGCCACCAGGAACCACGCGACCAGCATCACGAGGAACGACGCCCACCAGCCGACGACGAGGAACCAGATCCCGCGGATCCACCACGCCGTCTGCTACCGCGGAACGTCGACGAAGCGGGCGATGCCGCTCGCGTCGATGACGGCCTGCAGTTCCCGGGTGCGCGGCCGGAGCGTGATGAACGTCGGGATGCGGTTGATCAGCCAGATCCCGAGCGGCAGGAACAGGATCGAGATCATCGCCAGCCAGGCGATCAACGACATGATCCCGCTCAGCCACCAGCCGACGAACACGAACCACACGGCGCGCACGAGCAGGCCCGGCCCCCGCTTCCCCTCGGCCACCACCGGCAGCAAGCTCACGCTGCTCCTCCTCGACCTTCGTTCTCGATCATGCAGTTCCCACGCTGCGCACCCACTGTGACAGGTTGGATGTCACGGCCGAGCTCGTACGGCCAGGTGGGCCGCCAGCGCCGGCGGCGCGACGACCACGAGATGCACGGTCGCCCGGGTGAGCGCGGTGTACAGGAGTTGGGCGAGGCGCGCACCCTCCTCGGGCAGCTCGCACAGGATGATCACCGGCCGCTCCAGGCCCTTGAACCGTCGGATGGTCTCGAACAGGACGATTCCGGCATCGGGCGGCGCGTCGGGGATCTCCTCGGCCGGCAGCCCCAGCGAGGCACCCGCGTCGTCGATCGCCCCGTTCCACAGCTCCACGTTGCCGAACCGGCGCCGTCTCCAGACCTCGCTCCGCGGCGCGGACGCCCCCGACAGCACCGCCACATCCCACGCTCGGACCCCCTCCTCCTCGAGCAGGTGGTGGAGCTGCCTGCGGACGGCCTCGACGGTGTCGCGCCCGGGCTCCGCTTCCACAATGACCGGCTTGCGACCGGCCTCCGCAACCGCGTAGGGTTCCGTGGGGCCCCGGTAGAAGCGGGCGGCCAGTTCCGCGACGGGCGCCGGCGAGCGGTAGTCCTCGAACAGGTCCAGGCGCTCGAGACCCAGCTCCGCCACGCGATCGTCCCGGTAGAGGGCCTGGCCGGGATCGTGGAAGACCCACAGGACGCCGTCGACGGGATCGTGCAGGAGGAACTCGAGCGAGGTCAGCCAGGCGGGCTCGAAGTCCTGGCCCTCGTCGATGACGATGGCGTGGAACCGCTCGTCCGGGAGCCGGTCGATGGCCGCGTCCAGCGCACCCGGCAACGTGACGTCCCACCAGTCCCTCGGCGGCGCGCCGGCAGGTTTCGGCGGCAGCGTGCCCGCCTGCGTCCCCAGCCGCTCGCACAGCCGGTGAAACGTGGTGACCACGGGTCGCCGATCGGCGGGCTCGCCGTCCTCGTCGATCTCCCGGCCGACGGCGCTGGCCAGCGGCTGGTTGAAGCACACGAACAGGGTCCGGAAGCCCTCGCGGGCGAGGCGGCGGGCGCGCTCCACGGCGACGAGGCTCTTGCCGCTCCCCGCCGGGCCCACGATCTCCAGCCGGCGCCTGGACCGGTTCTGGTTGAGGACGATCATCTGGGCGCGCGAGGCCTCGATGAGGCGATCCCGGCCGTCCTCGACGTCCCGGCGGATCAGGCGGTGGAGGAAGACGGTGGGCGCGAGGTACTCGTCGATGCGCTCCATCTGCGCCGGGGTGAGCGGGTGGCCGCGGGTGCCGTCGCCGGTCCACCAGGCCCAGGCGCGCTCGAGGGCCTTGTTCGTGCTCGCCGCGTCCGCGAGCGCGGCGGCATCGAGGATGATCTCGTCGCGGGCGTCGGGCCCCAGGAGGACGTGACCCGGCGGGAGGCTGGCGAGATCCGCGTCCGGGAAGGCGACGGCATGGCCGGCGCGTGCCCGGTTCTCTCCCGTGACGCCGAGGAGCTCGTCGATGGCGCCGACGAGGTCGTGCTTGGCGGTCTCGGCCTGACGGAACGGCGACCTGGCCAGCAGGCGCCCGCCGACGTACCACCGCCCCCGGTCGTCCCGCGAGGGTTCGCCGGACTTGACCTCGATCACCAGCAGGCCGTGCTCCGCGTGGACGACGACGAGATCGGCCTCGCCGTCGTGTGCGGGACCGGTCGGGCGCGTGCGGGCGATGAAACGGACGTTGGCGTAGCAGCGCGCCCCTTCGGGCAGGGCGGCCCGGATCCGTTCCTCTGCAATTCGCTCCGCGCGATCCCCCAGGTCTCCCACGAGTCCCCGCTCCCCTCTCTCCTCTCCGCGCGTCCCTCTCCGTGCGTCCCGCACGACGATCCTCCGAGCCTACCAGCACGGTCCCCGGATCGAGCGGCTGCGGCAGCGGTTCCGGCCGGTCCGCGTCCGTCTCCTGCTCGTGGGTGAGTCGGCGCCGGCCGGGGGCAGCCACGTCTACCTCGCCAACTCGAACCTGTTCCGCGCGACCCGCGAGGCGCTGCGCCAGGCGACGGGGATGGGCGAGGCTCCGGAGGGTGAGGCCTTCCTCGACTGGTGTCGAGCCATCGGCATCTGGCTGGTTGACCTCGCCGATGGGCCGGTCAACGACCTGCCCGACTCGGAGCGCGAGGCCCGCGTCCGCGCGGGGATCGGGCGGCTGGCCGCGACGATCCGGGAGACGGCGCCTGAGTGCGTGGTCGCGGTGAAGTCGAGCATCGGCGCGTTCGTCCGGTCGGCCGCGATGGAGGCTGGACTGGACGAGGGCCGCGTCGAGGTGCTGCCGTTCGCCCAGTACCAGTGGCGTGCGGCGTACGTCGCCGGTCTCAGCGCGATCCTCCGTGAGCGCGAGGGCTGATCGCGCCCGCGAGGGCTGATTGCGCCCGTCTGCCCGCCTCAGGAAACCGAAGCGCCCGTCCCGGCGTCTGCGACCCAGCAGGACCGGGCGAAGGGCCCCGCCGGTCCGTCTCTCACCCCGGGCCCGGATCGGGACACCACCATGGACACCTCCCCCACCGGCAACCGCTCCACCGCCGGCTGGATGTCGATCGCCGCCGTCGCCGCGCTCGCCGTCGGCCTCATCGCCGGCCCGACCCTCGCCAACGTCGTCGCGCCGCGCACCTACCCGGTTGTCAACGGCGCCACGGACCAGCCCGCCGAGCACACCATCTCCGTCTCCGGCAGCGGCAAGGTCACGGTGATCCCGGACATGGCCACGATCCGCCTGGGTGTCGTGATCGAGCGCAAGACCGCGAAGGAGGCGCGCGAGGCCGCCGCCGCCGCGATGACCAGGGTCGTGGACGCGGTCCGCAAGCTCGGCATCGCCGACAAGGACATTGCCACGGCGAACGTCTCCCTCAACCCCGTCTACGACTACCCGAACAACGCCACCCCCAGGATCCGCGGTTACCAGCTCAACAACACCATCACGATCACGGTCCGGGACCTCGACAAGCTCAGCGACGTCCTCGACAACAGCGTCACCTCAGGCGCCAACTCGGTTGACGGCATCAGCTTCGACGTGGCCGATCGCACGGCCGCCGAGGCCAAGGCCCGCGAGGCCGCCGTCAAGGACGCTCGCGCCAAGGCCGACACGCTGGCGAACGGCCTGGGTGTCCGGATCACGGGCGTCGCGTCCGTCTCCGAGTCCGTCTCCATGCCGCCCTGGTATGGCCCCTCCTACCGCGCGGAGGCTCTCGACAAGGCGGCGGACACTCCGGTGCTGCCGGGCACGACCGACGTCGTGATCGACGTCCAGGTGTCGTTCCTGATCCCGTAGCGGACCGCGCGCCGGCGGGCGAAACGCTCGCTCGCCGGCCCGTCTTCGCCTCGCCGGCCACGCCGGTCCGGGCCCACCTCGCCGGCCCGCGGCCCACCTCGCCGGTCCGGCCTCACCTCGCCGGCTGCCGTTCGCCGGCCGCAGGCACTGCCGTCCGCCGGCTGCCGTTCGCCGTCCGCAGGCACTGCCGTCCGCAGGCACTGCCGTCCGTGATGACGATCGGCGCATCACGGACGGCCTCCTGATGTGCGGAGCCTCCTCAAGAACAGGAGTGGTTGTCAGCGCCGTGCGCGCGACGGCGAGGTCGCGGGGGGCGCAAGACGTTGGTAGCACCGTCTATTGGTGGCCGGAAGGACTCCCCTCTCCCGAGCGCTCGGGACGTTCTTGCGCCCTACCTTGCCGCGACCGAGACCGGGCCGTTCACGAAGCTCTCGATCAGCCTCCCCGAGCCGCTCATCGCCACCGTCCGGGACGTAGCGGAGCAGACGGGCGTCAGCTTGAGCGGGGTGATCGCGGCCAGCCTCCGCCGCCTCCTGGACGAGGTGCTGCAGGCCAGGATCGACGCGGCGCTCGAGGAGGACCGTGAGGAGAACCTGGCCTGGGCCCGGGCCACGGCGCCGGGCGATGCCCTCCTCCTTCGGAGCCTCGAGTGGTAGCCATCGGCCAAAGGGGCCCGGACGCACATCCACGGCGCGGCGACATCCACCTGGTGCAGTTCGAGGACATCGGGGGCCACGTCATGCGGGGCCCACACCCCGCGCTCATCGTCTCGTCGGATCGCCTCAATCGGGCGGACGGCACGATCCTCGTCTGCTTGCTCACCAGCCGGGCTGGAGCGGACCGAAACTGGGTCCCGCCCTACCTGGTCCGCGTGACCGGGCTGGACTCCGGGCTGGACCGGGACGGACCGGGACGGCTGGGTGAAATGCGACCAGGTCTTCACACGGCCCGCGAGCTGGCTCGGTCCGAAGCTCGGCCGGCTCGCCCCCGAGACCCTTGCCCGCGTGGACACCTCGCTCCGCTTCGTCCTGGCGCTGTAGGACCTACCCCTCCAGCGCCTGCGCCAGGTCCGCGATGACGTCGTCCGGGTGCTCGCCGCCCACGGAGAGCCGGATCAGCCCGGGCGCGATGTCCGCCACCGCGCGGCCCGCCTCGCCCTGCTGCTGGTGCGTGGAGATGGACGGGATGGTGGCGACGCTCTTGACCCGCCCGAGATCGGTCGCGCGGAACACGAGCTCCAGGCGGTCGTAGGCTCGGCGCGCGGCCGGCAGCCCGCCCCGCAGCATGAACGCCAGCAGGGTCCCGTAGCGGACGGCCGGGGCACCGTCGGCATCGCCATCGGCCAGGGAGAAGTCACGCGCCGCAACGGCGTGACCCGGATGGGACTCGAGACCCGGGTACGCCACCGATGCGACGGCCGGATGGGCTTCCAGGAACCGGGCCACCGTCATCGCCCCGCGACTCCACGCATCCATCCTGGTGCGCAGCGTGCGCAGGTCCGAGATCAGTGCCAGCGCGGACCATGGCGAGAGCGCGGGCCCGAAGTCCCGGGACGGCAGCAGCTTCACCTGCGTCGCGAAGTCCGCCCGCAGCTCGTCCGTGCCCACCCGGAGCGGGATGTCCCGTCGCGCGATCACCGCTCCCGCGATCGCCAGCCCGCTGGACCCGATCGCCTTCGACAGCGACTGGACCACCACGTCCGCGCCCAGGCCCAGGGGCCGCAGCAGCGCCGGCGTGGCCACGGTCGAGTCCACCACGAGCGGCATGCCGTTGTCGTGGGCCAGGCCGGCGAGCGCCGGGATGTCCGCCAGGGCAAGCGCAGGGTTGGACGGCACCTCGACGTAGAGACAGCGCGTGTCCCCGTCGATCGCGGCGGCCCAGGCGGCGATGTCCAGCGGATCGACGATCCAGCGGATGCCGATGCCCCGCTCGGCCGCGTACCGCGTGAACAGCATGAATGTGCCGCCGTAGCACCGGGCGGACGCGACCATGTTGGGCGTCGCCCCCGGGCGCGCCGGGTCCATCGCCACCAGCGCGTTCGTCGCCAGGTGGACGGCGGCCATGCCGGAGCCGGTGACCACGGCGGACGCCTCCAGCCCCGTGCCGTACGCCTCGAGCAGCGCGAGCGTCTCCTCGAGGTAGTGGGTGGTGGGGTTGGCGATACGCGTGTAGCCCCAGGCCGGCATCAGGTAGCCCAAGGCGGCCTCGAGGTGGTCGCTGTCCTCGAAGTGCTGCGCGGGTGAGAGATACGCGGGCTCGATGATGCTGCCCTGGTTCGCCGCGGCCGCGAGGTGGTCGTACAGGCCGTGGACCGCGATCGTGTCGAACCGGCGCATTCGGGCCTTCGCACGGGCGGCAGCGTCCCGGGTGGCGGCTTCCTGCCCACGGGCAACCCAGGCGTCAAGACCGAGGGTGGCGGGTTCGGCTGTGACCATCGGAGCCTCCCGAACGATCAGATGGAGAGCGCCGGGGTGGCCTTCACCACGGCGAGCACGACGCTGGTCTGGATCCGGGCGATGCCCGGGAGCGGTGTCAGCTTCTCGACGACGAAGCGCTCCAGCGCCCGCCGATCCGAGAGGACCACCTTCAGCAGGTAGTCGTACTGGCCCGTCACGTGGTGGCACTCCAGCACCTCCGGAAGGGCCGCGAGCGCCGTGCGGATCCGCGCGACGGCGTCCTGGTGGTGCAGCTGGATGCCGATGCTGATGAGGCACAGCAGATCGAAGCCGGCCCGCTCGGGGTCCACCTGTGCGGCATAGCCGGTGATGACGCCGCGCTCCTCGAGCCGGCGAACACGGGCGTGGGTCGCTGCCGGCGAGAGCCCGACGGCCCGCGACAGGTCCAGGTTGCTCATCCGGCCATCCACCTGGAGGTGGCGCAGGATCGAGCGATCAAGGTCATCGAGGTTGATGGTCGTCATGGCGGGCTCCAGGTCAAGGGTATGTTCGGGCTCCGGGCGTATGTTCCGAATGATTATCGCTCCGAGGCCAAGCCGTGACGCTGATTATTCGGTCGCCGGACCCTGACCTACCCCGTCCGCCTCGGCAGCAGCGAGGCCGCGGCGACGCCGCTGAGCACCAGCCCGAACGCAAGAACGTCCACGGGACCCAGCTGCTCGCCGAGGACCAGCCATCCCGACACCAGCCCCACCACCGGCACGGCGAGGAACCCCGTCGCGGACGCCTGCGGCCCCAGCGAGCGGGTGATCGACTGGCTGGCCCAGTTGGCGAACACCGTGGCCAGCGGCCCGCTGTAGAGCAGCACGAGCACGGTGGCGAGCTGCCAGTCCACCTCCCGGCCGGACTCCAGGACGAGCGCCATCACCAGGATCGGCACGAAGGCCACCAGCAGCATCCACGGCTGGAGGTCGAGTGGCGTTGAGGTCCATCGGTGGCGCCGGATGTGAATGGTGACGCCCGCCCACAGGACGGCGTTGACCAGCAGGGCCAGGGTTCCAGCCAGCTCCCCGGGCACGCTCCAGTCGATCACCGCCGGGTTGAGCAGCAGCACCAGGCCGCCGATACCCAGGACCAGGCCCAGGGCCTCGTTCCGGCGCGGCCGGACCCGGAACAGGATCGCCAGGAGGCCGGCCACCCACAGCGGCATCGTGTACAGGAGCACCGACGACCGCCCGGCGGGCACCACCTGCAGGGCAACGTTCTGGATCAGGATCCCCGCCGCGATCTGGGCCAGGCCCAGCGAGACCACCATCGGCACGTCGGAGCGCGGCGGCAGCCGGAGCCGGCGCTGCCAGGCGAGCAGGGCCACGACGGTCACCAGTCCGGACCCGACGCGGAGGGCCGCGTAGGTGAACGGCGGCATGTACCCGAGCCCGATCTTGACGACGACCCAGTGCGCGCCCCACACGAGGGCGAGCAGGACGAGCAGGATGACGGCCGCCCGGTGCGAGTGGACGGCGGGCGCGGACTCCGGGCGGGTGATCGTCCCCTACCCCCGGACCATGCGGGTGGCGATCTGGTGCCAACATGTCACGCAATTGCTGCTGCTGTGAAGTCGCATCCTGTAGGCAGTCGCTCCAGCACGCTCGGAGGAAGCATCGTGGACTCGAATCCTAGCCTGACAGGCCGTGTCGCGGTCGTTACGGGGGCGTCCCGCGGCATCGGCAGGGCGCTTGCACAGGCGCTCGCCGACGCTGGAGCCACGGTTCTGGCCGGGGTCCGCGACACCGAGGGAGCGGGTAGCTGGGTGCTCGATGCCGGACCGCGAATCCTGCCGCTCCGGTTCGACGTGAGGGATGTCGCCGGCACACGGCAGGTCATCGACCGGGCCGTCGGCGAGGTGGGAGCGATCGACGTGCTCGTCAACAACGCCGGCCTCGGCGCTGAGCACGATCCGCTCCTCGTGAGCGAGAAGGACTGGGATCAACTGGTCGACGTCAACCTCAAGGGCGTCTTCTTCACAACCCAGATCGTCGCCCGGCACATGATTGAGCGCGGGTATGGACGGATCGTGATGATCAGCTCGCAAGCGGGTCTCGTGGGCCTCCCGAGGTCGGCCGTGTACTGCGCGACGAAGGCGGGCCTGAACGGGCTCGTCCGGGCGCTCGCGCTCGAGTGGGCGCCGACCGGCGTGACGGTGAACGCCGTCGCGCCGACCTGGATCTATACCCCGGGAACGGCAGAGCGGCTGGACGATCCCGACTTCCGACGATCGGTCCTCGCCAAGATCCCGGTAGGGCGGATCGGGGCACCCGGCGACGTGGCCGCCGCGGTGATCTACCTGGCCTCGGAGGCAGCGGGACTCGTCACCGGAGCCGTGCTGCCGGTGGATGGAGGCTGGACGATCCAATAGCGGCAACCTCTGCTGGGCCGACCGGTGGCTCCAGTGGCGCGCCGCCCTCGCCGCGATCCGGCGCCGCCCGATGCTCTCATACCCGACCGGCGACGGGCGCCGTCTCAGCCGGCCAGCAGGCCGCGGGCGAGGTCCACGGCCGATCCGGCGTCGGGGGCGAACCCGTCGGCGCCGATCTGGGCGGCGAACTCCGGGGTGATCGGGGCGCCGCCGATGACCACCCTGGTCGTCAGGTTTGCGGCCCGGACGGCCTCCACCACGCCGCGCATGTTGGGCATGGTGGTGGTGAGCAGCGCCGACACGCCGATCAGGTGGGCATCGTGCTCGACCGCCGCCTCGACGAACTTCGCTGGGGTCACGTTGACGCCGAGGTCGATGACCTCGATGCCGCCCCCCTTCCACATCATCCCGACGAGGTTCTTGCCGATGTCGTGGAGGTCTCCCTCGACCGTGCCCACGATCGCGCGGAACTCGGGCTTCACGCCCGCCGCGAGCAGGACGGGCTCGAGGATCTCGGTGCCGGCCTTCATGGCCCGGGCGGCGATCAGCATCTCGGGGACGAACAGCTCGCCCTCCTGGAACTTCCTGCCCACCACGTCCATGGCCGTGGTCATCGCGCCCAGGATCTCGGACGGGTCGACCCCCGCGTCGAGGGCGGCCTGGGTCTCGGCGGCCGCGGCGGTGCGGTTGCCCGCCTCGACGGCGGCGGTGAGGGCGGCGAGATCGGCCATGGTCGGGGGTCTCCTCGACGAGCTGGGTTGCGGATGCCCGGCTGCCGGCCGTGAAGTCGAGCACCAACGGGGACGGGCTGGTGGAACCGGGGACCACAAGAGAGCGCCAGCGTCGGACGGTCGGAAGTGTAGAGGATTGCCGCCTCGCTACCCAATAGGGTCGCGAACACCGCTCCTCCGTCCGCCTTCGGCTGACGCCCGGTAACACCCCGGACGACCGTTGCGTCAGGAAGTCTGTGGCGGCCGCCAGCGACCTTGTCCGCCAGGCGGCCAGGCGGCCAGCGATCCTGACATCGGGGGGGCGATCCGTGCGCGAGGCGACGATCGCCTGCCCGCCCCGGGTGTGGCGCCCCTGCCAGATGCCCATGGGGCGGGCACTCGCCGCTTACGGGGTGACAGATTCACCGGCCGACGACACATGCGTCAGGAAGTCTCTTGACGACCTCACGCTGGCGCGTCAAGATCGCGTGTGTAATCGATTGCCGAGAAACTCCGTTCGCGGTGCCTCCCGCAATCGAAGGTCAGTCAACGGGTGACGCGTATCGATCCAGTGGAGAGGCATCTCTGGCGACGAGGAGGTCGTTTCGCACTGATCCGCGCCGGACGAACGTGCCCTCGAATGGCGTAATGTGCGCCCACGAGTGACCGAGATCGACCGGACCCGATGAAGGGTGCCGGGATCTTCTATGGAGGAGTGGCAGATGAAGTTGGCGAAGTACACGGTCGGGCTCGCGGTTCTCGCGCTTGTGGCGTCCGCGTGTTCTCCGACCGCAACGCCCGCCCCGAACGACGGCGCTGCATCACCCGATCGGGCCGGGATCAGCATCGAGGTCGTGACGCACGGCCAGGCTGCCGACCCGTTCTGGTCGATCTTCAAGAACGGCGTCGACCAGGGTGGCAAGGACATGGGGGTCAAGGTCACCTACAGCGCCCCCGACACCTTCGACATGGTCAAGATGGGGCAGCTCATTGACGCCGCCTGCGCGAAGCAGCCGTCCGGGCTCGTCATCTCGCTCCCGGACGCGACGGCACTCGGCCCCAGCGTCACGAAGTGCGTCTCCGCGGGTATCCCGGTGATCTCCGCGAACTCCGGCTCCGACACGTTCGCGAGCCTCGGCATCCTGACCCACGTCGGGCAGGAAGAGTCCGTCGCGGGCACGGCGGCCGGCGTACGCATGGCGGCGACCGGCGGCAAGAACGCGATCTGCATCAACCAGGAGGTCGGCAACGCCGCCCTCGATGCCCGCTGCAACGGCTTCGCCGATGGATTCGCCCCCGGCAAGTCGACTGTCCTTCAGGTCGACCTGAAGGATCCGACGACCGCGCAGCAGAAGATCGCCGCGGCCCTCACGGCCGACCCGACGATCGACACTGTCATGGCCCTCGGCCCGACCGGCTCGACGCCGACGATCGCCGCACTGAAGGACCTGGGCAACACCACGATCAAGGTTGGCACGTTCGATCTATCGAAGGACGTCCTGGACGCGATCTCCGCCGGCACCATGATGTTCGCGATCGACCAGCAGCAGTACCTCCAGGGGTACCTGCCGATCACATTCCTCACCCTCTACAAGCTGTACGGCCTCATGCCGGGCGGCGGCCAGCCGGTCTACACCGGCCCGGGCTTCGTGACCAAGGACAACGTCGCAACCGTCCAGGCGAACACCGGGACCACCCGGTAGTTCACCAGCGGTAGAAGCCTCGTCGGGGGTCGGCGCGCAGCCGGCCCCCGACGGCAATCCTGTGGGGGTCGTGCATGACGACTGCTGACACAACCCCGTCCGAGGCGACGCGCCTTCGTCGCGCCAGTCCCATCCGGATGCTGTTGACGCGGCCCGAGTTCGGGTCGGTCGTCGGGGCGATCCTCATCTTCACGGTCTTCTGGTCCCTCACCGGCTTCACCGCCGGCACGGGCTTCATGTCCTGGCGGGGCTTTTCGGCCTACATCCAGGTGGCGGCCCAGATCGGGATCCTCGGCGCCACCGTGGCCCTGCTGATGATCGCCGGCGAGTTCGACCTCTCCATCGGCTCGATGGTCGGCTGCGCGGGCCTCATCCTCGGCCTCTCGATCACCCAGTTCGGCCTGCCGCTGTGGCTCGGGCTCATCATCACGTTCGCCTTCGCCCTGGCCGTCGGCGCCTTGAATGGCTACATCGTGACCAGGACCGGCCTCCCGTCGTTCATCGTGACCCTCGGCTCTCTGTACATGCTCCGGGGCGCAGGGCTGGCCCTGACGAGGCTGGTCTCGAACGGCCAGACGATCGTCAGCGGGGTGGGAGCGGCTGTCGCGGTCGACCCGCTCTCGAAGCTGTTCAACGCCGTCCTGTTCTCGATCGAAGGGGGCGACTTCAAGGTCGAGCTGCTCTGGTGGATCGTCGTCGTCGCGATCTCCACCTGGGTCCTGCTGCGGACGAGGTTCGGGAACTGGATCTTCGCGGTCGGCGGATCGAAGGAAGCCGCGCGGAACATCGGCGTCCCGGTCAACCGGGTGAAGATCCTCCTGTTCATGGCGACCGCGGCGTCGGCCGCGCTCTTTGCGTGCATCCAGGTCCTGAGCGTCGGTAATGCCGACGTCCTGCGCGGCACCGGGAAGGAGTTCGAGGCGATCATCACCGCGGTCATCGGCGGGACGCTGCTGACCGGCGGGTACGGCTCTGCGCTCGGCTCTGCGTTCGGCGCGTTCATCCTCGGCGTGACCCAGCTCGGCATCTTCTTCGTGCCGGGGTTCAACTCCGACTGGTACGCGTTCGTCCTCGGCGCCCTCCTGCTGATCGCCGCATTGGTGAACAACTACACCCTGCGTCGCGCCTCGGGAGCCCGATCATGACGACCGAACAGACTGCCCCCGTCGCCTCGCGATCCACGCCCTCGGACGTCCCCGTCCTCGAGGCGAGGAACATCTCGAAGGTCTTCGGCCGGGTCATCGCCCTCAAGGGCGTGTCGCTGTCCGTGAAGGCCGGCGAGGTGAACTGTCTGCTCGGCGACAACGGCGCCGGCAAGTCGACGCTGATCAAGACCCTGTCGGGCGTCCACCGCCCCGACGAGGGCCAGCTGTTCATGGACGGCGAGCCCATCACGCTCGCGTCGCCGCGCGACGCGCAGACCCGCGGGATTGCGACCGTCTTCCAGGATCTCGCGGTCCTGCCGCTCATGAGCATCAGCCGGAACTTCTTCCTCGGCAACGAGCCCACGAAGGGCGTCGGTCCGTTCCGGCGGTTCGACATGGGGTACGCCGACCTGACTGCGCGCCAGAAGATGCACGAGATCGGCATCGACATCCGCGACACCGCCCAGCTCGTGGGCACGCTGTCCGGCGGCGAGCGCCAGACGCTCGCGATCGCCCGGGCGGAGTACTTCGGCGCCCGCGTCCTCATCCTCGACGAGCCGACGTCGGCGCTCGGCGTGAAGCAGGCGGCGATCGTCCTGCGGCACATCCTGAAGGCCCGGGCCCGCGGGCTGGCGGTCATCTTCATCACGCACAACGTCCAGCACGCCTTGCCGGTCGGTGACAAGTTCACGATCCTCAGCCACGGCCGGAGCGAAGGGGTCTTCAAGCGCGGCGAGGTGAACCTGGACAGTCTGCTCGCCCTGATGGGCGGAGGGGCGGAGCTGCTCGACCTCTCGCGCGAGCTCGAGCAGCTTCAGAGCGAGACCATGGGGGCGCCGGCGGGCTGACACGCGGCGCGACCGGCCGGGCGACGACGTCATGCGCCTGGTCGGGGGGCTACTCCTCGGACTCCCGCACGGCCTCGAACGCTGCGATGACGTTCTCGGGGGGGACGCCCGACTGGATGTTGTGGACCGCGGCCCACACGAAGCCGTCGGGCCCCAGGTCCCGTACCCGGTGGCGCACCTCGGCCCGTACCTGGTCCGGCGTGCCGAACGGGAGCACCCGCTGCGTATCGACCCCCCCGCCCCAGAACACCACGTCCTGGCCGTAGGCCGCCTTGAGCCTGGCCGTGTCCATGCCCTGCGCCGAGACCTGCACCGGGTTGATGACGTCGACGCCGATGTCGATCAGGTGCGGGATGAGGTCGAAGACCGCGCCACAGCCGTGGTAGAAGAGCTTGGCCGAGGTCTTCGCCCTGATCGCGTCGAAGAGGCGCTTCTGGCGCGGCTTGATCAGGCTGACGTATGCCTCGGGGCTGATCATCCAGCCCAGCTGCGTCGCGACATCGTCACCGTACTGGTAGACGTCGAGGAACTCGCCGACCTGGTCGAGGTAGCGTGTGGCGGACTCGATCGAGTACTCGGTGATGCCGTCGAGGAGGCGCTCGGCCAGCGGCCGGTCGGCCGCCATCGCGATCATGAACTCCTCGGATCCGACTGTGAAACAGCCCTGTTCGAAGATCCCCATCCCGACGATGCCGGTGCCGGCGAGCGCGTAATGCGTCGTCTCGTGCAGTCGGACGGCCTCCTCGCGCACGGTGGCGAGGACCTCGGGCGAGTCGAGCTCCGGCCAGCGGAACGTCCGGACCGCATCCTCGGTGAAGTCCGGCATCGGGAACTCCACCCAGTCGAAGTAGTAGCCACCCTCCTTGGGCATCCGGAGCCTGGCGCCCCAGCGGTTGATCCAGACCCAGTACTCGCCCTCGTCGATGAGGGGTTCGGGCGTCGCCCTGGACCGCGGCACTGTCACAGGTCGCGTGTCAACGCCGAGCCGGACCAACAGGTCCTCGCCGAGATACGGCAGCTGCTGCGGGAAGTCCCAGATCGGCGCGTCGTCAACCGGCAGGCCGAGGCGCACCCGGAGGGGCTCGTAGGCACCGGACGTGATCGAGGTGACACAGGTCGAGCCGAGGTCGACCGGAATGCGGTCCGGCTCGCGATGAGACAGAGCCGCCTGGACGCGTTCCCTCGAGTTCATCCCATTGGACTGCCTCCCTGGCGCCCGGGCGGCGCCTGCGTCGTCCATCAGGCGTGTGCCGGCTCAGGCGCGGCTGAACGCGGCTCGGAAGCGCTCGATGGCGACGATGTCGTCACCGCTGGCGAAGGACTCGAGCCCCACCACGCCGGTGTAGCCGCTGCCCTCGAGGGCCGCGGCCACGGCCGGCCAGTTGACCTCGCCGGTGCCCGGCTCACAGCGGCCAGGGACGTCGGCCACCTGGATCTCGCCGATGAGCGAGCCCGCCTTGCGGACGAGCTCGATGAGGTTCCCCTCCCCGATCTGGGCGTGGTAGAGGTCCAGCATCATCCGCACTCCGGGCCTGTCCAGCGTCCCGACCAGGGTCATGGTGTCCTCGGCACGTCCGAACGGCACGCCCGGGTGGTCGGTGTAGAGGTTGAGGTTCTCGAGGCAGAACACGACGCCGTTGGCCTCGGCCAGGTCGGCGAGCTCGCCGAGGGTCCGCAGGGCGTTGAGCCACATCTGGCCGGTGGTCACCGGCTGGGGCCGGAACGGCAGCCCGCCGCGCGCGCCGTCGAGCTCGGCCCCGTGAACCACCAGGCGCGGACAGCCGAGCTTCTTGGCCGCCTCGACCGAGAGCTTCGCGGTGCGCACCATCTCGCGTCCGCCCTCGGCGTCGTAGAGGTCCCCGTGGATGTATCCGGTCATGGTGGACCAGGTCGCCCCGATCGCCGCGACCGCGTCGAGGTCCTTGACGGTCCAGTCCCACATCTCGACCTGGAGGCCGAGCTCGTGGATGCGCCGCACGCGATCGAGGTATGGGAGATCGCGGAACAGCATCTCGGTGGTGGCGGCCAACGGGAACATGGGTGTGCTCATGCCTCGACCTTTCCGGGCAGGATCACTGCCTTCACGGCCTTGCGCTCGCGGCTCTCGCCGATCCTGCGTGGGAGGTTATCGATGGATCCAGTGTGGCTCACGATGGGTGCCAGGTTGAGCCTGCCCAACCCCCCCGCACGCCAGCGATGAACCGCCGCCGGACACCATCCCCCCGCCGAGTGCCGGTGGATGCGGTAATCGTTTACACTATAGACTTGCGCTACCCCATCGCGCAACCGTTCCGGCGCGGTGGTGCGACACTGGGATTCCGGTCACCTGCCCGGTCGGGCAGTACCAAGTAGTCCGTTACCTCGGCCGCAAATCCCCCGACCGCGGGGCGCGACGGGCCGTGGACGAACCGCCTGGAGGCACGACACATGCTCCGCATAGCACTCCTCGGGGCCGGGCGCATCGGCCAGGTTCATGCGCGCTCGATCACCGAGCGGGGCGACGCGCAGCTCGCCTGGGTGTGCGACCCGATCGAGGTGGCCGCCACCACGCTCGCCCGTACCTACGGAACGAAGTGGAGCCTCGAGCCCCAGGACGCCCTGGACGATCCGGGCGTCGATGCGGTCGTGATCGCCTCGGCCACGGCCACCCACACGGACCTGATCCGTCGCTCCGTGCTGGCGGGCAAGAAGGTCCTGTGCGAGAAGCCGATCGACCTCGACCTGGCGAAGATCGACGCGTGCTGGAGTGACATCGCCGCCCACGCGCCGTTCGTGATGCTCGGGTTCAACCGCCGGTTCGACCCCTCGTTCCGCGAGGTCCGTGAGCGAGTCGCGGCCGGCGAGCTCGGCCCGATCCGAGCCGTCCGCATCACGAGCCGCGACCCGCAGCCGCCGCCGGCGGCGTATCTGAGCGTGTCCGGCGGCATGTTCCGCGACATGACCATCCACGACTTCGACATGGCCCGCTTTCAGCTGGGCGACATGGTCGAGGTCCAGGCTATGACCTCCACCAATGGCCTCGAGATGTACGCGGCTGCCAGCGACCACGCCCAGGCGGTCGTCGTCATGCGCGCCGCATCCGGGGCCCTGTGCACGATCGTCAACAGCCGCAGCTGCGCCTACGGCTACGACCAGCGCCTCGAGGCCTTCGGCGACCTCGGCTCTCTCGAGGCCGGCAACATGACCGCCACGACCGTGCGCTCCTTCAGCGCGAAGGAGACCGAGGCGGCCGGGCCGATCCTCAACTTCTTCCTCGAGCGGTACATGCCCGCCTACAAGGCGGAGCTCGCCGAGTTTGTCACCGCCATCGGCGAGGACCGCGAACCGTCCGTGGGCTTTGCCGACGGACGCGCGGCCCTCGTCCTCGCCGAGGCGGCCATCGAGAGCGTCGCGACGGGCAAGGTGGTACGGGTTCCCGGCGGCTGACGCCGACCCCGGGTCCGCGAGGGGCGCTTCGGCTGATCTAGGCCGTGGCTTCGTCGAGCCTGACGGACCGTCCCTCGCGCCAGCTCTTCACGCACGCCAGCGCCAGCCGCAGCGTCTCCAGGGCGTCGTCCGGGCCGGGACCAACGGGACGGCCGGCGCCCAGGTCGTCGAAGAACACCTCCAGCTCGCGCCGGTAGGCCACCTCGAACCGATCCGGGAAGCTCTCGTAGAGGTCGCCCTCCCAGCCGAACTTCCGCGAGACCGTCGCCGGTGTCCTCTGCGCGCCGTCCACGACGACCTTGCCCACGGCACCCGCGACCTCGGTGCGGATGTCGTAGCCCCACTCCGAGTGGCGCGATGTCTCGACCACGCCCAGGGCCCCATTGCGAAACTTGAGCATGATCAGGGACGTGTCCCAGTCGTCCGCCTTCGCGAACCTCTCGTCGAACAGGACCGATGCCCAGGCATGGACCTCCTCCACCTCACCGACGAGGAACCGCGCGAGGTCGAGGTCGTGGACGGACATATCCAGGAACGATCCACCGCAGCCGAGCAGGTACTCCAGGGACGGCGGGAACGTGTCACGCGAGTAGGCGCGGAACTGCTCCACTCGACCCAGCTCGCCGCTGTCGATCAGCTGCTTGGCGCGCTCGTAGCCCGGGTCGAACCGGCGCATGAACCCCAGTTGGACCGGGATGTCCAGCTCTCGCCAGAGATCCACGATCCGGGCTGTCTCGGCCAGGTCCTGCGCAATCGGCTTCTCGCTCCAGACGGCCTTGCCGGCCCGCAGGGCGGTCTCGATCAGCGTCGCGTGGGTGCTGGTCGGGGTGACGATGACCACCGCCTCGACGTCCGGGTCGAGGATCGCCTCCACGGGATCGGTGGAGGCGCGCGTCGCCCGTGCAAGCTCGCGACCCCGTTCGGCAGCGTCACCATTCGGATCCGCCACGACCACGACGTGCGCATTCGGGATCGCCGCGATGTTGCGGACGTGCGTCTGCCCCATGCGGCCGGCGCCAAGGACGGCGACGCCGATGTTGTTGGGATCCCTGAGCGAAAAGGTGCCCATCAGACCTCCTGTGCGGGCCTCCGGAGGCCCGTCATGCCACGTTCCACGCGTTCAGCCGGCCGCACGCTGGCCGTTCAGCCGGCCGCGATACGGGCGAGCAGACTATTGAGGTACTCGCGGTTGGCGCGGGCGACGTCCTTGGGATCGCCGCGGTTCGTGTCCTGCTCCAGGACAAACCACCCGTCATAACCGCGCGCGAGGAGCGCCTCGACGACCTCCGGGACCCGCGCGATCCCCTCGCCCAGGGGCGGGAAGATGTACGCCTTCAGGGCCTGGCCGAAGCTCCATCCGCCGGCCCTGGCCTGCGCGAGGATGTCCCCGTCCACGTCCTTGAGATGGACATGCTCGACCCGGTCCCCGTAGGACCCGAGCATCTCAAGGCTGTCGCCGCCGCCGTAGGCCAGGTGCCCGATGTCCAGGCACCAGCCCACCTTGGCCGGATCGGTCTCGTCGAGCAGCCGGGCCGTTTCCGCGGTCGTCTCCACGTACGTGCCCACGTGGTTGTGGAACACGACCTTCATGCCCAGGGGCTCGATGTTGTCGGCGAGGTCGTGGAGGCCCCTGGCCAGGTTCTTCCACTGCTCGTCGGTGAGCCCGTTCGCCTCGTCCACGTGACCGGCCTCGCCGCGACGACGGTCGTCGCCGGCCTCGGCGGCGATCAGCAGCCGGCCGCCGGTCGCCTGCAGCCGGCGGGCGATCTCCATGGCCCTGGCCATCTCGGCGTCGTAGCGGTCCGCGTCCCGGAATCCCAGGCCGACGAACGCCCCGACCATGTCGAGGCCGCGGGCGTCGAGCGCCTCCTTGAGCTCGTCCGGGTCCCCCGGCATGCCGGGGCCCCATTCGGTAGCGTCGTACCCAGCCTCCACGAACTCGTCCATCATCTGCCGGTACGGCAGCCAGGCGCGGTATTCCGGGACGTCCGGGTTGTTCCAGTTGACGGGCGCGGTCGCGATCCTCACAGGAGCTCCCTCCGCTGGTTCTCGACCGCCGTCTCGTAGCGCGCGCGTGCGGTCCGGACGCCGTCCCGGGTGCTGACGGCGGCGGGCGGCACGTCCCACCAGCCCTCGTAGCCGGGGGCGCGCTTGTCCGGCGACACCGCGACGTGGATCACCGTGATCCGGTCGGCCTGGCGAGCCGCGGCCAGGGCGGCCCGGATCTCCTCCTCGGTGCGCGCGTAGAAGGCGAGGGCGCCCATCGACTCCGCGTGCTTCTTGAAGTCCACCGGCACGTAGCCGCCCGTGAGACGATTGCGTTCCGGGTCTCGGAACCGCAGCTCGTTGCCGAACTGGGCGATGCCCACGCTCGCCGCCAGGTCCTTGATGCACTGGTAGCCGTGGTTGTCGAACACCACGACCGTGATCCGGATCCCCTCGGCCACCGCGGTCACGATCTCCGAGTTGAGCATCAGGTAGGTGCCGTCGCCGATGGCGACCACGACCTCGCGCTCCGGCTCCGCGAGCTTCACGCCCAGGCCGGCCGGGATCTCGTAGCCCATGCAGGAGTAGCCGTACTCAAGGTGGTAGGCCTTGGAGTCCTCGGGTCTCCACAGCTTGAGCAGATCGCCGGGGAGGCTGCCGGCCGCGCACACGACCGTGGCGTGACCGCCGACCGCGTCGTTGACGATGCCGATCACCTCGGGCTGGGCGAGATCCTCGGTCTCGCCGCTGGGCGTGCGGTGGAAGTCCACCCGCGTGTCCCACTCGGCCTTGAGGTCCGTGATCCGCTGCCGGTATTCGGGCGACGTGCCCGGATGGCCGGCCTCCGCCAGCGCGGCCGTGATGGCGGCCAGCGCCTCGCGGGCGTCCGCCACGACCGGGACGGAGCGGAGCTTGGCGGCGTCGAACGCGTTGACGTTGATGCCGACGAAGGCGGCACCGGGGTCCTGGAACTGGGTCTTGGAGGCCGTGACGAAGTCGCCCAGCCGGGTGCCGACGGCGATCACCAGATCCGCGTCCCTGGCAAGCCGGTTCGCCGCGAGGCCACCCGCCGCGCCGATGGGGCCTGCGTTGAGCGGGTGGTTCCAGGGCAGGACGCCCTTGCCGGCCTGGGACTCCGTGACCGGGATGCCGAAGCGGGTGGCGAGCTCGTCCAGGGCAGCCTCGGCACCGGAGTAGATGGCGCCGCCGCCGGCGATGATGATCGGACGCCTGGCCGAGCGGATCAGCTTGACGACCGCGGCGACGGCCTCCGCATCCGGGCGTGGACGCCGGACGCGCCACACGCGCCGCTCGAAGAAGCGCTCCGGCCAGTCATAGACCTCTGACTGCACGTCCTCCGGGAGGGAGATCGTCACGGCGCCGGTCTCGGCCGGGTCCGTCAGGACGCGGAAGGCCTCGGGGAGGCTGGACAGGAGCTGCTCGGGGCGGGAGATCCGGTCGAAATAGCGGGAGACGGGGCGGAAGGCATCGGAGGCGGAGACGTCGCGCTCCACGGGATGCTCGATCTGCTGGAGCACCGGGTCAGGCAGGCGGTTCGCGAAGTAGTCGCTGGGGAACAGCAGGACCGGGAGGCGGTTGATCGTGGCGCCGGCGGCACCGGTGATCATGTTCGTGGCGCCCGGGCCGATGGACGAGGTGCACGCGAACGCCTGGAGCCGATTCTTGTGCTTCGCGTAGGCGGCCGCCAGGTGCACCTGGGCCTGCTCGTTCTGCGGGCGGTAGTACGGCATCTCGCACTCGTCGCCCAGCTCTTCCAGGGCCTGCCCCAGCCCGGCGACGTTGCCGTGCCCGAAGATGCCCCAGACACCGGCGATGAAGCGGGCCTGGACTCCGTCGCGCTCCACGTACTGCTCCGCCATGAAGCGGACGATCGCCTGCCCGACGGTCAGCCGTACCGTGCCCACAGATCGCTCCTCTCGAACCACGCGCCCGGGGACAGTCACGCGCCCGGGGACAGCCTGCCCCAACGACGATGGTCGCACAACGTGCAATCGATTACAAGTTCCCTGGTGGGCACGGTGTCGCAGGTGGGCACGGTGTCGCTGGTGGGCACCGGCGGGTGCTGATACCGCTCCGCGGTGCTGATGCCTCGTCAGGGCCGGTCGCAGCGGCGTGCCGTCCGCGGCCACGCCCGCGGGCACGCCCGGCCGGACGCTTCCGTCAGCGAGTCAGGGCACGACTCGCGGGGCAGCGCGGGATCGGCCGCCGAGCGCCGCGGG
>CAMTVM010000034.1:0-28726 GCA_947085195.1 uncultured Chloroflexota bacterium | reverse complement strand
TGTCGGCGTCGGCGACACTTATTCCCGGCGATCGACCCCCGCGCCCGCGGGGGAGCCGTGGGATCCAGCGCTGTCGATCTGCTGAGCCTTGGCCTCTAGCACGGCCGGTAGCCGTCCCGGGCCGTCCTGGATGGCCTGAGACGGCCCGGGGGCGTCTCCTTGTCCGAACACCGTCGTGCTGGCGGTCTCCGGTTATGCAGCACATGCTTATCCGGTTGCTTCAGCACGACACCAGATGTAGTGTCGAGCCGTGGGCGCGCAGAAGCACGGTGACTACCCCAAGAACCTCGCGGACTTCTACCGCCGCTTCCCGGACGACGCGGCGTGCTTCCGTTACCTCGTCGAGACGCGCTGGCCCGACGGCTTCCGGTGCCCGGGATGCGGGAGTGGAGACGCCCGCCTGATGGACGCGCGGCGCACGTGGCAGTGCCGCGCGTGCCGTAAACAGACGAGCGCCACGGCGGGCACCGTGCTCCACCGGAGCAAGCTGCCCCTGACGGCGTGGTTCACCGCCGCCTACCTGATGACCTCGCTCAAGCCGGGCATCTCGGCACTCCAACTCAAGGGGCAACTCGGCCTCACGCGCTTCGAGACGGCATGGTTCCTGCTCCACAAACTGCGTCGGGCGATGGTGAACCCCGACCGGAGCAAGTTGTCGGGCACGGTCGAGGTGGACGAGACCTGGATCGGCGGCAAGCAGGCGGGGCTGAAGGGCGGGCGGCAGCGGAAGGGCCGCAAGGCCATCGAGGTCGTCGTCGCGGTCGAGCGGCGCGAGAAGTCCCTGGGGCGGCTGCGGCTGGAGATCATCCGCGACGACGGCAGCGAGACCCTCTACGACTTCATCAAGCGCAACGTCGAACCCGGCTCGCTCATCGTCAGCGACGCCTGGCCGGGCTACTCGGGCATTGAGCCGGAGATCTACGACCATGAGTCGATCTCCCAAGCCGCCCAGAAGCGGGCGGGCGGCAGCCCGAGCGCGGTCCCTGGTGTGGACCGGGTGACATCCAACCTCAAGACCTGGCTCCGGGGCACTCACCACGGCGTCGGCGCGGACCACCTCGACGCCTACCTCGACGAGTTCGTGTTCCGGTTCAACCGGCGCTACTACCCGATGGCCGGCTTCGCCACGCTGCTCGGACTCGGGGCAGTCCAAGCTCCGACGACGGGCGACCAGATCCTCTCGCCGCTGACGCCCGAGCGTGTCGTGCGGCGGCGGGGCCGGGCGAACGGGCTGACCTCGGTGCGGTTCCCCAATCCATCGTTGCCAGTGCCGCTACGCGCAGATGGGGAACTGCTTGGGGCCGTCGTGCCGGGTCAGGCTGACTGATCCGCCCTCGTTCGCCGTGAACACCGCGTCGTTCGGCGTCACGAGGCGGAACACGCCGGCCAGCCCGTCCACGCCGTCCCCGCCTGGCTTGGCGTCCCAGAACGAGCCGTCCACGTCGATCGGGCCGTGTGCGCCGCAGTGCGGCATCGTGTAGTCATACTCGACCCCAAGGACCGCTCCTGAAGGCGAGGTCGGAAGGAAGGTGACGAACCCGTCCCCGCTTCCGACTGACTGGCGTTGCGCCATGTCGTCTGCGGCGGGAGCGGGCGGATGTGGCCCAGGGGTCGTGGGCAGCAACGAGCAACCGGCCAGCAGCACAGCGGCTACCAGCGGAAGGACCCCGCGGACCCTCGTCATGCTCTATACCCCCAACTGCGCGTCATCGCTGATGCCCGGACGCCACGAGAGTGTGGCCGGTTCCGATCACGGTCAAGGGCCTGCCACCACAAGATGTTGCGCTGTGCTGAAGCAACCGGATAAGCATGATGCAGCATTCGCACCCGTGAGCCCCCGGCGGCCGAAGTTATCGCGGTGTCCCCAGACCACAACAATCGGAGCTGTCCCCTGCCCTGCCGCCCCCGCAGCAACCGGCAGTCGTGCGTGGATTGACCACAATAACAGGGTGTGTGTTCGCTCGGGCAAAAGCGCCCGATCCGTGCGTGGAAGGGCGGAGGCTGCACCGCTTGGGGGGTGGGAGCATGTCAAGCATGCGCGCTAACCAACTGCGCCAATCGCCCTCGGCCGGGAAGATACCACGAACCAGCTGCGGTCCGGCGCGGCTCCTGTTGCGCGGCCCCCGGCGCCACGTGCGGCTTCGACGACATGCCGGACGGGCCGCATCTCCCTCCCCCATCGATGATGCGTGCGACCATGTGGCCATGGCGGATCTCGAGCTTCTCGACTGTGGTGGCGGCCGGCGTTTGGAGCGTTTCGGCACGGCGATCGTGGACCGGCCGGCCCCGGCGGCGGACTGGATCCCGCGCCTCCCCAAGGCCGACTGGGACCGCGCGACCTTCCGCTGGGGCAAGGGAGCCTGGGTCCGCGGCGCAGCCGCGGATCCGTGGCCGGTCCAGGTGGGCGGGCTGACCCTCGAGTGCCGGCCCTCCGCAAGCGGCCAGCTGGGCGTGTTCCCGGAGCATGCCGGCACGTGGACCTGGCTGGAGCGCGTCGTCCGCGCCGCGGCCGCCAGCCTCGGTCGTCCGCCCGAGATCCTCTCGCTGTTCGGCTACACCGGCGGCGCGACGCTGGCCTGCGCCCGGGCCGGCGCCAGCGTCGCGCACGTGGACTCGTCCCGTCCCGCGGTTGCCTGGGCGCGGCACAACGCCGGGCTCTCGGGTCTCACGGAGATGCCGGTCCGGTGGCTCATCGACGATGCGCGCGTCTTCGTCAAACGGGAACGACGACGCGGCCGCCGGTACGACGGGGTGGTCCTGGATCCGCCGACGTACGGTCACGGCGACGGTGCGTGGCAGATCGAGCACCACCTGGCGCCCCTCCTTTCGGACCTCGCGGCGCTGGTCGGACCCCGCCCCGCGCTCGTGCTGCTCAGCGCCCATACGCCCGGCTACGACGGCGACCGCCTGGCGGCGCTCGCCCGGGAGCACTTCGGGGTGCCGGCCACGGGTGAGCCGATGACGCTCGAGAGCCGTGTCGGATCCCGCCTTCCGCTAGGCGCCTGGGCCCACAGCCCGGTCCGCTGAACGTCCACCTGCGAAGGCGAGGATCCATCCGATGACCGAGCCCTCGATCACCAGCACGAAGAACCCGCGCATCCGCGCCGCGGTCGCCCTGCGCGACCGACGGGAGCGAGACCAGGCCGGACTGACCCTCGTTGACGGCGCCCGGGAGCTGGGGCGGGTGCTGGCCGGCGATGTCGACATCGTCGAGGTGTTCGTGGACGAGGTCCGCCTGGGCCACAATGGCTTTGCCGTCGTGGCGGCGGCAGGACGCCGCGGTGCAGCCATCGTGCCCGTCTCAGCCACTGTCCTCGACCGCCTCGCCTACGGGGATCGCTCGGACGGGCTGGTTGCCGTCGTGCGCATCCCCGACACGGGGCTCGCGGCCCTCCACCTGCCGGCAGATCCCCTGGCGATCGTCCTCGAGGGCGTCGAGAAGCCCGGCAACCTGGGTGCGGTGGTGCGGACGGCCGACGCGGCGGGCGCCGACGCGGTGATCGCCGCGAGTCCGCGGACGGACCTGTTCAACCCCAACGCGATCCGCGCCTCGCTCGGGACGATGTTTGCGATCCCGGTGGCCGCTGGGCCAAGCGCCGCCGTCCGGACCCACCTGGCGGACCGGGGCCTGACCCTGCTGGCGGCCCGCGTGGACGCCGAGAGGCTCTACACCGACGTCGACCTTCGAGGGCCAGTGGCCGTCGTGCTGGGCAGCGAGGCGGACGGGCTCACCGATACGTGGACGGGACCCAGCGTCCTGCCGATCCGCCTGCCGATGCTGGGCGTGGCCGACAGCCTCA
Source organism: uncultured Chloroflexota bacterium (assembly GCA_947085195.1). GTDB lineage: Bacteria > Chloroflexota > Limnocylindria > Limnocylindrales > CSP1-4 > CAIXZV01. The sequence goes on along the minus strand of CAMTVM010000034.1, from coordinate 24,926 downwards.
ACGTGTCGATCGCCGCGGCGGTCATCCTCTACGAGGCGCGCCGCCAGCGCGGGGTCCCCGACACCGGCTGAGTCTCGCCAGCGGAGGTTCGTCAGCCGCCGGCTGCAACCTCGCCGTCGAGCAGCACCAGCCGAGGCCGTGCATTCCAGAGCGCCCCATCGACCTCGACCGGCTCCTCCAGCGCGGCCGCGGACACCACGACCAGGTCCGCGCGATGCCCCGGCACCAGGCGACCACGGTCCGTCTCGCCCGCGCTGATCGCCGGGTCCACGCAGGCGGCCCGGATCGCGCGCCACAGGTCCAGTGCATTGGCGGGCCCGAATGGCGGCGTGCCGGCCGGCCAGGATGGTGCCGAGCGGGTTACGGCACAGGCGAGGCCCGGCCACGGGTCCACCGGCTCAACAGGGGCGTCGGTCCCAAACGGGATGACCGCGCCGGTCGCCGCCAGGGCCCCCAGAGCGTAGCCACGGGCCTCGGCGCGCCCACCCCAGAGCCGGCGGGCCTTCTCGGCATCGGAGCGGACGTGGACCGGCTGAATGGACGCGGCGATGCCCAGCGCGGCGAAGCGCGGGATGTCGGCCTCGGCGACGAGCTGCGCGTGCTCCACCCGCGGCATCAGGGCAGTGCGGCCTGCCGTCGGCGCGAGAGCGTCAAGTGCGGCTCGGACCGCCGCGTCGCCGATCCCATGGATTTGCGTCGTGATCCCGAGGGCCGCGGCGTGCGTCGCCTGGGCGCGAAGCTCCCCGGGCGGCACGAGCCAGACGCCGTAGCCGTCGTTCGGCGGCGGCGGCTCGCCGGCAATGGCCTCCATCGGCTCCAGGAGCGCCGCGGTCCGCGATCCGAGGGATCCGTCCGCGAACGTCTTGAGCCAGCCGAGCCGCAGGCGGTCAAGCGGATCCGGCCCCAGCTGCTGCCCGCTCCGCAGGCCCTCAGCCTCGGCAGCGTGCAGCTGCGCCGCCCGCAGGGATGGGTGGACGCGCATGCCCAGCTCCCCGGCCGCAGCCAGCCGCCGGTACGCCTCGAATGACCCACGCAGGTCCCGCTGTTCGACCAGGCCACCTGGGTCGTGGACCGCGACCACGCCCAGCCCGACGAGCTCCCGGATCAGCGGCCGCAGGGCCGCCGCCACCCGGTCGCCGCTCGCCACCGGGACGCGCCCGGCCACCAGCCGCGCGGCCGACTCGTGCAGCACGCCTGTCGCGTGTCCGCCGGCATCCCGCCTGATCACGCCCCCATCCGGGTCACCGCGGCCGTCGTCGATCCCGGCCTCCGCCAGCGCCCGCCTGCTCACGAGCAGCGCATGATGATCGTGCGCCCAGAGCGCGACCAGGCGCCCGGGGGCCGCCCGTTCCAGGTCGTCGGCCGTCGGCCAGCGTTCGAGGAGGTCCGCGTCCCACCCGGCGCCCTCGATCCAGGCGTCCGGGTCCGGCGGGGCGTCGGCCGCGACACGCACGGACTCGACCACGGCGCCGACGGACCGCGTGGCCGAAAGATCCACCCGGAGCCGACCGAGGGCCGCCTCCACCAGGTGGAGGTGGGCGTCGGTCAGGCCGGGAATGGCGGCTTCATCCGGGCCGAGTGCCAGGCGCCGGGTCACGGGACCGGCCAGCCCGCCCACGTCCGCGAGGGATCCCGCCGCCACGACCCGTCCGTCCGCGACCGCGATCGCCTCGACCCACGCGGGACCGGTCGCACCAGCGAGCGTCGCGATGCGACCAGTGACGAGGAGATCGGCCTGGGGCCCGGTCATTCGTCCTCGGCTGGATCGCCCCGGCCGACGGGATCAGCCCGGCCGACGGGATCGGCGCCGGTCTCCGCGACCGGCATCTCATCGGCATCCTCGGGGCCACTCGACCGACGGGATCGGCGTTCCTCGGCCGCGTCCGCCTCGGAGGCGATCGCCACCGCGACTGGATCCAGCCCGGCATGCCCGGCAGGGCCGTGCGCGGTCGCCTTCGCTTCGATTGCGTTGAGCGGGCCGCGCGTGAAGATCGACACCAGGCCCGACACCGCGATGGCGCCGGCAACGACGAACAGGACGTTCGTGGTGCCCACGACGTCCGAGACCGGACCGACCACGATGATCGGCGCGAAGCTCGCCACCGAGACCAGCATGTTGAGAACGCCGAAGACCCGCCCGCGGACATCCTCCGGGATGTCCTCCTGGAGCTGGGTCTGTGACGGGATGGCGACGAAGGCGTAGGCGATGCCCGCGAGCAGCGCGATGAATACGACGATCGCCAGCAGCGACGTGAAGTCCGCCAGCGAGACGAGACCGGCCGCCGCCTCCGCGCTCTGCAGCAGTCGCGACAACGGCCCGGCACCCGCCATCAGCATCAGGAGGACGCCCAGCGATACTAGCCCGCCCTCGATGATCCGGCGGCGTGGCGCCAGGTGGCCGAAGGAGTTGAGGAGCAAAATCCCCGTCACGATGCCGAACCCGAGCGGCAGGACGACGACGGCGAAGTCCTTGGGCTCAAGGCCCAGCGAGTCCGTCGCGAAGTCCGGGCCCAGGACGCCCAAGACGCCGACGAGGGACGCGGCGATGCCCAGGTAGACCAGCGACCAGCTGATCCTCGGGTTGAGGCGGATGAACGCGATGCCCTCGCGCAGCTGGCCGAGAGTGGAGCCCATCGCCTGCTCGGCGTCCTCGGTAACGCTCCGTGCGCCCACCCCGATCGTCGCGGTGACGGGCGGCGAAGGCGGGAGCGTCCAGCAGAAGCCGGCCGCGATGAGGTAGCACACGGCCACGATGAGGATCAGCGTTGGCGCACCGAACAGGGTGACGAAGATGGGTCCGAGCAGTGCGAAGCCGATGGCGAATGCCGCGTTGAGCGTCAGGATGAAGACGCCGTTGGCCGAGATCAGCTGGCGCCGCGGCACCAGGGACGGGATCATCGCGGCCTCGGCCGGACCGAAGAACACGGTGATGGTCGAGATCACCATGTTCAGGACGAGGATGACTGGCAGGAAGTCCCCGGCCAAGAACAGAAGCACGAACGCCCCGGCCCGCAGCAGGTTGGTGACCATGAGGACCAGGCGCTTGTCCAGCCGGTCCACGTACACGCCGGCCACGGCCGAGAACAGGACGGCCGGCCCCAGGAAGGTCAGGATCAGGAAGCTGACCGCCGTGTTGGACGACGTGGCCTGGAGGATGATGACGATCAGGCCGTAGATGACCATGTTGCCGCCGATCTGCGTGAACGCCTGGCTGAGCCAGAGCAGCAGGAACGGGCGGTTGCGGAAGACCTCGAGCGCGCTCGGGGGGGATGCGCCAAGATCGCCGGCGGCGGTGGCCGGCCCGGCGGGCGTCCGGCTCATGGGCGCCGGGGCGCCACAGCGGCGCTCAGGGCTGGATCGCCGCGACGGACGAATCCAATCACGCGTCGCTCCAGGGTTGACCGGCCCACGAGGACGTGTCGGCCGCACGCCTCGCAGTGGAGTCCGATGTCGGCGCCCAGCCGATCGACCAGCCACGCATCCCCGCCACAGGGATGCGGCTTCCGCAGACGGACGACATCACCCAGAAGGAACTCGACCAGTGGTTGGGCGGACATGGCGGCGAGGGTAGCAGAGGGTGCCCGACGGTCAGATGCGGGGTCGACCAAGGACCGGCGAGAGGTCACGGTCCGTCGGCGGGACCACCAGGAAGTCGGCGTCGTTCACCGTGATGCCGACATCCGGGTACCGGGCCGACAGCTGTGCGATGAGTCCGCCGGCGCGGGCCAGCGACCCGGCGAGCGACTCCGGCTGGCCGATGGCCAGGACCTCCAAGGGATCGGCGAGGGGAATGTCGGACGCCATCAACGAGTTCGCCGGCCCCGAGACCACCACGCCGGGGACGATCCGGATCGCGCCGATGGAGATCGCCTCCGCGCCGGCATTGCGGAGCTCGTTGAGGAGCTGCTCCACGGCATCTCCGGGCAGCGGACCCTCGACGACCACGCGGATCCCCGGCCCGGAGACTCCCAGCGCCCCGGACCAGCCCAATACCCGGTTCAGGTCGGTGCGGATCTGGACCGTGGAGGTGCCGCCTCGCTCCACCACCGTGGCGACGGCATCTCGCTGCCGCTCCAGGTTGCGGATCTCATCGCGGAGCTGGTTGTTGCGCGTGGTCACGTTGGCGACGAGCTCCGTGAGGTCCTGGACGGACAGCGCGGCGAGCCCCGGGTCCGCGGCCTGGGAGCGCAACTGCACCACCACGAGGAACCCCAGGACAAAGAGCACGACGCCCAAGGCGAGGCGCCCGTTCGCTCGGCGCATCAGGGTGCCGCCGAGGGCACGGCGCTTGGCTCGACGCGGCCATGGCGCAGGTTCACGGAGCCGGCGTAGGCGGGCAGATCCACAGTCTCCGGGATCGCGTACGAGACGCCGATGCCGAACGCCTCCGCGCGGCTCCGGATGAAGTCCACGAAGCCGACGGAACTCGTCAGGCTCGTGAACATGTCGTCACGGCCGATCGCGGACACCTGGTACGGCGCGGTGATGTAGGCGGAGTTGACCAGGACTGACCCCCCGATGTCGACGATGGCAGTCGCGATCGTCACCCGCTCCCCGTTCACGGCGATCGCCTCGGCGCCCGCGAGCCACAGCTCCTCCACCACCACCTGGACGTCCCGCCCGGAAGCCAGGTAGTCGCGCTCGCTGCCGTCGGGCGGGATGGCGACCGTCGAGTCGCTCAGCTGGATGACGATGCCCGGGCCCGACAACGGGGTCAGGCCAGCGGCGATCCGGGCCCGCTCGAGCGCGACGGTCAGGGCCTTGGTGACGGCCGCCTCGCCCTGGCCGGCCTCCTCCAGGTCCTGGATGGACGCCCGGAGCTCGAGGATCTGCTGCTTGAGCCCCTCCTGCTGTGCCTGCAGGTCGAGCGCCGTCTCCACGAGGGGTGATCGCTGCTGGCTGGTGATCCGGATCCGCGGCCCCTCGGAGGCCAGCTGGGCGGCGATGAGGAACCCCAGGGCCAGCAGCGCGAGCCCGAGGGTGATCTGCCAGCTGGGAATCGCGCGGAGCCGCGCCAGGATCCTGCTCACGGGGTCACGCCCGTCCCGCGCGCCGCCGGGCCACCACGAGCGCGATCAGCACCACCGCGACCACCGCGAGGATGGCCGCCAGCACGAGTCCGGTCCCGGCATTCGGCGACGGAGTGGAGCCTGGACCGCCATCAGAGGGGGTGGCGGCGGGCTGGCCCGGGGTGGAGCCCGGACCCGGGGACGGGGCGGAGCCGCTCCAGCCCGGCGGCAGGGGTCCGGGCGGCGCGGACCGCGGACCGTACTGCTCCGGCTCCGCCGCGCCCAGCTCCTTGAGCCAGCCAGCCTGAAAGGACCTGAGATCGCGGCCGAGGGCCTTCGTGAACGCCTCGTCGTCGGTCAGGCCGTCCCGGTAGGCCGCGACCAGGGCGAACAGGGCGTCGGTCCCGTCGACGCGGACGAGGTGGTCGATCGCGGAGACGGACTCCGCGTAGGCGAGGTACGTCCTGTCCGCGTCCGTCGGGAACTGGCCGGTGAGCGCGGTCAGCGGGATGAGGTCGCCTGCGGACACCGCCCGCTCGACGCGGTTCCGGTCCCCGGGGCCGTAACCCTCGGACAGGTAGACGGCGATGCCCTCGTTGAACCAGCGTGGAGGGAAGCGGTAGGGGTTGCGGACGGCGGTATCGAACACGAGGTGCACCAGCTCGTGCGGGATCACGATGCCCACCCAGGCGTCGTTGATCGAGTCCGGGGTGATCAGAGCGAACAGGGTCCGGATGCTCGAATGCGCCTGGCCTCCGACATTCTCGCGGGTACCCGGACCCATGGCCGCCCGGAACGACGTCTCGTCCGCGTAGATGAAGAAGTCGATCGGGTCGGATTCGGTCACGCCGAGCAGCGCGGCCGTCTCGCGGACGGCGTCGTCGCCGATCCGGAGCGCCTTGCGCGCGAAGTCCTCGGTCCCCTCGTACCAGTGGACCGTGACCAGCTCCCCCCGGACCTTGCGCCATTCGTGGGCCGTGTCCTCATAGCGGACGGTGAGCGGGCGGCTGAGCACGGGCGCAGCGTCAAGTGAGGTGAACACCGCCCAGGTGGCCACGATCGGGGTGTTCGGGACGAGGTGGCCTGCGCCGGAGAGGTCCAGCGTGTGGCGCAACGATCCCTCCCCGGTAACCAGCGGCTTGATGGTGGTGATGAACGGCCCGAGCGCGTCGGGAAACAGGAGGCGCAGCTCGATTCGCGCGGGCTCCGTCGCCCACCAGAACGGGACGCTGAACTCGATCCCCTGGCCGAAGGTGACCGTCGCCTCCGGGGTCCCGAAGGTGACCTCCGCGGCACGCACCGGCACGACCGGCAGCAGCAGGGCGGCCGCGGTAACGAGGCTTGCGATGCCGCGGGCGAGGCGGACGCGCGTCGTGTCCCCGCTCACGGCACGTCGCCCCAGGCCAGGCCCGCCAGGCGGAGGATCCCCGTCCCGGTCTGGCTGGCACCCAGCAGCCCTTCGCGGACCAGAGAGAACGACGTCCCGTAGGCCACCGGGACGGCGGGGACGTCCTCCTGCAGGATCGTCATCGCCCGAGCGTAGGCTGCGGTCGCCTCATCCGCGCTCGTGGCCGCGGTGGCGTCCGCGATCGCGGCATCGAACGGCCCCGACGACCAGGCGCCCTGGTTGGCCGTGGACCCGGTGCCCAGCAGGACTCCCAGGAAGTCGTTCGGGCCCGGGTAGTCCGCGATCCAAGACAGGCTCCAGATCTGCGGTGGATCCGTCGCGAGGCGGTCCTGGTAGGCCCCGAAGTCCATCGTCGCGTAGTCGATCGCGACGCCGAGGTTCTCCCTGAGCATCGTCAGGATGGCCCCGTCGTAGCCGCCGCCGCTGGCGATGAACGAGATCGGGTCGAGGCCCTGCCCGCCCGGGTGGCCCGCCTCGGCGAGGAGCCGGCGGGCCGCAGGGGGGTCATACGGCGGCAGGAAGTCCCCCTTCGGCACCCCCGGCATCCCCGCAGGGACCATGCCGGTCGCCGGGATGGATGAGCCCGGCTCGTCGAGGGCGGCCAGGCGACGCCAGTCCACGGCCATCGCGAAGGCGCGGCGGACGAGGACGTCGTCGAACGGCGGACGGACGGTGTCGAACCCGTAGTACGTCACGGACAACGACGGATCGCTTCGCAGGGACGGCCCCAGCTCCCGGTCGTAGGCGATCCAGCCGGCGTCCATGAAGCTGATCGGCGTCACGTCGATGTCTCCCGCCACGAACGCGTCCACGGGACTGCGTCCGCCGAGCGTCGTCAGCATCCTGACTGTGCGGATCGCCGGCTCACCGGCCCAGTAGCGGGGGTTGGCGACCAGCACGAAGGCGTCCGGATCGACGCGATCGAGGAGGTACGCGCCGCTGCCGGCGAGGCGGCCCGGGGTCGGGACGATCTCGTCGTTGGTTGCAGATGCGGGCACGATCGCGAACGGGGCGCCGGACACGATCGCGGGCAGGTCCCCCCCGCCGCGCTCCAGGTCGACGACGACCGTTCGATCGCCGCTGGACCGGACGCCGAGGCTCGCGATATCCGATGCCTGTCCACCCAGGAGCGCCCGGGCACCGACCACCTCGGCGACCAGGGATGCCAGCGGGGACGGGAAGCGGGGATCGAACAGCCGGCGCCAGCTGCGCACCACGTCCTCGGCGGTGAGCGGCGAACCGTCGCTGAAGGTGAGGTCGGGCCGGAGCGTGAAGGTCACTCGGCGGCCCTCGTCTTCGACCACCCAGGACTCGGCGAGCGCCGGTCTGACGGTCAGCGTGGGGTCAACCGCGGTCAGCGTCTCGTAGATCTGGCTGATGAAGGAAGCGCTGCCGAGGTCGCCGTGGCGCGCCGGATCGAGGGACGCGGGCGAGCCCGCAAGGACGGTGACGACCGTCGTGTCGGCGGCGATGATGGGCCGGACGCTGACCGGTGAATCCGGCCACAGACCGACGACCATGGTGATGGCCACCCCGAGCGCGACGGCCGCAAGGGCGATCCGGCGCGGCCTCGACGGCGCGGCCACCGGCGCCTGACCGATCAGGTCAACCTCCACCACGCCCCTCCGGGAGCCTGGCGGGCAGGGCACCGATGGACAGCCAGCAACGCACGGGCGGAGTATACGGGCGAGGGCCGGAGCGGCCCGTTCGCCTCATCCGCCCGAGGGCGTGGAATGAGACCTCGCGCGCCACACCGCCGGGGGAACGATGCTGTCTGCGAGGTCTCTGCCAGTGAAAACGGCACGCGAAGACGTTCGTTAGGGGCAGGCTCGGCGGACTTCGGCTGGAATCTCGCGGCAGGGCGCCGGACGGTCCACCCGCCCTACGCGCGAGGCTCGCCGATTCCACCGCCGACCAGCAGATCCCGGCGCGAGGCGAACCGCTTGAGCACCCGGTAGAAGTTCTTCCGGGAGAGCCGGTCCCGCTCGTCGTCCGCCAGGCTGGTCCAGCCCCGGTGCAGGTGGCGCTGGATCGCGACGCCGGGGACCCGCACCGCCCGACGGGGAGCCGCGACGTCGGACTCGTCCTCGCCCTGGTCGCGGAGCACCAGGCTCCACCAGACGTCCAGGTTCCGGTAGAAGGCGAAGTGCTCGTCCAGGGGGCCGCGAGCCACGTAGTCCGCCCGGCGGAAGGCCATCGCATACGCCTCGATCGCGTCCACGTCCACGACGCCCTCGGCCGGCTCGGTGAACCGTCGCAGGTCCTCCGACACGAGCCCGAACGGGCCCGCCACCGCGACCGTCGGATCCGCGAGCGCGGACGCCAGCGGCGTGACGAGGTCGGCCTGCGGTTCCACGGACGTGTCCATGAGCAGGACCACGGGGGCGATCGCCCGCCGGATCCCGGCGTTGAGCGCCGTTGCGAAGCCGAGCCTGCCGCTGGTCCGGACGACCTCCAGCGAGACCCCGACCGCGAGCGGACCCGCGGTCTCGAGCGCCGCAAGGGACGACGCCTGGGCCTCCGACTCCCCGTTGGCGACCACGATGACCTGCGTCCCCGCCGGCGAAGTGCGCGCCAGCGCCCGCAGGGTCCGCTCGACATCCTCGGGCCAGTCCGAGGCCGGCAGGATGATCGACACGACCCCCATCGCGGGCTCGTCGAGGCGCGATGGAACGCCGGCGCTGGCGCCGTAGCGGACCTCCGGGCCATCCATGACATCCGGCGGCGCGGCCCTCACGAGGTCGTACAGCGTGCCGACGTCGACCACCTTCCAGCCCGCCGCCAGGATGCGGGCGAGCAGCTCGTCGGCGGCGGACCAGTCCCGCGCCCGGCGCGCGGCGGCGCGGGCATTCGCGAGCTGGACGATGTCCTCGGGGGCGGGATCGTGGGCCATTCAGACGAGGATACGGCCGCACGGCTCCTGGTGCGCCGTCGGGGCCCTGGGTCGTCAGCTGCCGCCCGGCACCCCGACGGCGGCCGAGGCGAGCACCGTGACGGACAGGATCCAGGTGTGGGCCAGACCGCTCCACAGTACGGAGCCGGTTCTCCAGTCCAGCCACCCGTAGAGCAGCCCGCCAAGGAGCGTGCTGAGCGTCTCGAGCTCCGGCTTGCCCAGGTGCATGAACGCGAACGGCAGCGTGGCGATGATGACGGCGATCGGGCCGACGATCCGCAGGAGCGCGAACATGAGGAGCCCGCGGAAGAAGAACTCCGCGGGGATCACCTCCAGGGCCGTCGTCAGGAAGACATCGCCCGGCGGAGCGGCCTGGGGGGCGTAATGGGCTGCGAAGTCCGCCAGATGCACGACACCGACCACGACCGGCGTCATCACCAGGCAACCCCCGATCGCCAGCGAGACCCCGGTCCGCCAGTCCCCGAGCGTCAGGCCGTAGCGTGACGGCCGGTCACGCAGCACCAGCACCACCAGGAGCAGCGGTACGCCGCCCTCGAGCACCAGCCGCCCGATGGCGTTTAGTCGCTTGACGTCCGCGACGCCGCCCCCGAACGGACCCAGCACCACCTCGACCAGCCCGTTGATGCGGCCGTGGTAGTCGAGCAGCAGCAGCAGCGCCGTCGCGACCACCGCGACTGCCGCGCGGATCGGGAGCCGCAGGCCGAAGAAGTTGAAGGTGCGCAGGTCCGCGGCGTTGGCCGGATACGGCGGCGCGGCTTCCACCCACCGGGCGATGCGTCCGGACCGGACCGCGTCCGATGGCTCGCCGACACCTTCCACTCACGCAGCCTACCCTGTCACGGGCCTGGGGCGGGTGCGGCTGGAGCGGGGGTGCGGGGAGTTCGTCGTCCCAGTCTCCTTCGGGCAAGATGTGCAGGTTGTAGGGGGCACCCCACACCGGCGCCGGTTCGAGCGGGTTCGAGGGAGGTCATGGCCGTTCGGGTTCTCGTCGCGTACGCCACCAAGTTCGGCTCCACCGCGGAGATCGCCGAGTCCATCGCCGTCACCCTCCAGATCGCCGGACTGGGGGCGTCGGCTGTCCCGGTCCGCGAGGTCAGGGACCTCACCGACTACGACGCCGTGATCCTGGGCAGCGCGCTCTACGCCGCCCACTGGCAGCGCGATGCCGTCCGCTTCGTGGCCCGCCACCGTGCCGCCCTCCAGGAACGTCCGGTCTGGCTGTTCAGCAGCGGGCCGCTGGATCGGCGCCTCGCGGCCGCAAACCTGCCGATAGCGCCTCATGCGGCGGAGATCACGGCGAGTCTGGCGCCGCGCGGACACCGCACCTTCGGCGGGCGCCTGGAGGCCGACGCCCCCGGCGTGGATCCCCAGATCCTCGCCACCCATCCGATCGGTGACTTCCGGGACTGGACGGTCATCACCGACTGGGCCGCCGCAATCGCCCTGGAGCTGCTGGCCGCGGGCTGATCGCAGACCCGCTGAATACGACGTTCGACCATCCGCGGGTCATCAGCTGACGTGCGTCTCCTGCGGCACGACCGCCTGGCGGTCCAGCTCATCCGCGTCGCGCGGACCGCCGGCGACGAGGACGAGGTCGCAGCGGATCCGCCGGCCGGCCACGGTGACGGCGCGCACGGCCGATCGCCCGTGGATCGCCTGCACGTCAGCGGGCACGTAGCGACCGACGAGGCGCGTCCCCGCCCCTTCCAGCAGCAACGCGACCGCCGTGGCGTCCGCGACCCCCTCCGGGGTTTCGACGATGATGGCGCGTGCACCCGGCCGGACGCCGTCTCGCACGATCAGCCTCGCCACCGCGGTCGCGAGCAGGACCCCCGGCCGGTCTCCGTCGGGCAGCGAGACCTCGCGGTCGAGTGTCCCCGTTGCCCGGATCACCCTCCCCGCCCGGACCTCGAGCAGCTGCCGGCCCTGGACCACGGCAGCGACCCCCTCGTCGAAGGTGCCGAGTCCCGTCGCCGCGGGGAGGATCTCGACGCCCGCCGCCGTCGCCCTGTCCGCCAGGGCCCTCGCGCGGCCGAGGCCGCCCGGCTGGTCGAGCAGCCGCCCGCCCGGCTCCGGGCCCCGATCCACCACCAGGACCGACCGTCCCCTGCGCGCTTCTGCCACCGCGGCCCGGAGACCCGTGACTCCCCCGCCGATGACGAGGACGTCCACGGCTCGCTCCCCGACAACCGCAGGCCCGGCGAAGCCCGGCGCATCGGCGTCCGGGACTGGCGCCTGACCGGCCAGCCTCGCGAGCAGGCGCTCCGCGCGGCGCCACACGCGGGCGGACCGGAGCCACCGCGCTCCCTGGAAGCCCGCGGGCACCAGGAAGCCGAGCCGGTCCGCCGGGAGCCACGGCAGCCACGGCCGGATCCGCTCGACCCGCTCGCCGCCACGGACCGGGGTGAGGCACGCGGCGACGCCGCCGACGCCGTCGACCACCAGGGTGCACCCGGCACAGGCGCCCGTCCCGCACCGCAGGCCACGCGGCCGCCGGTACTTCGAGCTCCAGGACAGCGTCCGCACACCCGCGGCGTGCAGGGCACCGGCAATCGTCTGGCCGTCGCGCGCCTCGATCTCTCGACCATCGAACGTGAACGTCACCCGCGGGCTCACGCGGACGCTCCCGCCGCCATCGCCGAGTCCACCACGAGCGACTCCTCCACGATGGGGCGCCCCAGCCCGAACCGTGCCATCGCGAACGGCGCGAGCGCCTCGGGCACGCGATCCGTCGTCATCGCCTCGGCCAGGAGGACGGCGGCGCCCGGGGCTCCCATGAACCCGTAGACCCAGCCGCAGTCCAGCCACAGCCCCCCGACCCCGGGGGCCGGGCCGAGGATCGGGGCGAGGTCCGGGCTCACGTCCACGATCCCGGCCCACTGGCGGATGACCCGGATGCCGCGCAGCAGCGGGAAGGCGCGGGTGAACTTGGCCGCCGCGTCCCGCAGGCCCGCGAGGGTCGTCCGCATCGAGTCCGGGGGCACGATCCCATGGCGCTCGGTGCCTCCGACGAACTCGCCGCGCGTGGTCTGGTGGCAGTAGCCGAGCAGGTCCAGCAGCGCCACGCCGGGCCGCAGGAAGGGCCGCACCGACTCGGTGACAAGCGCCTCGAGCCGCTGCGTCGTGGTGGGGACCACCACCCCCGCGAGGGCCGCCACCTCACGGGCCCGGCCGCCGGCAGCGTCCACCACCATGCGGGTCGACACCGGACCCTGCGTCGTCTCGACGCCGGCGATCCGGCCACCCTCGAGTCGGATCCCGGTGACCGTCGTCCCGGCGTGCACCTCCACCCCCAGCCTCGCCGCCGCGCGGACGTACGCCCAGACCGTGGCATCGTGATGGGCGAACCCGCCGTCCGGCTGGTAGACACCCCCGACCGCGAACCTGGCGGCAAGCGCGGGTACGAGCCTGTGCACGGCGGTCTCGTCCACGAGGGCCGTCTTGATGCCGAGCTCGCGGTGCCGGTCGGCCGAGCGACGGCACAGGTCCAGTTGCGCCTCGGTGCTGGCGATGACGAGGTAGCCGGCCGGCGTGAACAGCGTGCTCTCGTCCAGCTCGGCGGCCAGCCCGTGCCACTTGCGCAGGCTGAGATCGAACAGCGTCGCCCACTCGCGCGAGGCGAAGGCGGACCGGATCAGCTCTCCGTTCCGGCCGCTCGCCCCGGCGCCCGGATAGGACGCCTCGAGGACGCAGATGTCCCGCATGCCGCGGCGGGCCAGTTCCCAGGCGAGCGCGAGACCCTGGATCCCGGCCCCGATGATGACGACGTCGTAGGCCGCACGCAGCGGCCCACGAGCGATGCCCGGCACGCTCACGCGTCGGGGTCCGGTGCCGCGAGGATGCCCATCGGGACGGCGAACGCGGGCGGCCTCGACGTGGGCAGCCGCAGCGACGCCCGGTCAGCTCCCGATTCCCGGGCGATCGCGTCCAGGACCAGCTCCCCGCACGTCCGGCCCTGGCACGGACCCATCAGCGCACCGGTGAACCGCTTGACGGTCTCCGGGTGGTCGTAGCCGAGGCGGACGGCGCGCGCGATATCGATGTCGGTGACGTCGTGGCAGAGGCACAGGATCCGCTTCACGGCAGGCGACCGGGCCTATCGGTCCGGGACCGCGAGCATCGGTTCGAGACGCAGGGTCAGGCAGACGCCCGTGCTGACAACCGTCGCGGACCCGTCCAATGCGCGCCTCCCGTGTGCGCCGCCCCGTGTCTGTGCTGCCTCGTGTGCCCCGCCCCGTGTGCGCCGCCCCGTGTGCGCCCCTCGTATGCGCCCCTCGTGTGCGCCCCTCGTGTGCGCCCCTCGCCGCCTACGGTAACGCGCCGGGCGGGCGATCGGGCCGTCGCCGCTGCGACGCCGATAGACTGCCGGTATGGAAGCTGACCCCCACGATCCCCGCCCGCCGGTCGTCGTCGGACCGCTGGTCGCCCCGCCCGGCACGCGGGTCACGGGACTCGTCCCCGTGGACCTGGGTGACGGTCACTCCGTCGCGCTCCCGGTCGCCATCGTGCACGGGGCCCGGCCGGGCCCCAGGGTCGCCGTCACGGCCGGCATCCACGGTGCCGAGTACGTCTCGATCGCCGCGCTGCGAGAGGTCGTCCTCGCGCTGGATCCCGGCGAGGTCCGCGGCTCCGTGGTGGCGGTCCTCACGGCCAACCCGGCAGCGTTCGCGGCCCGATCGATCTACGTCAACCCGGCCGACGGGCACAACCTCAATCGCCAGTTCCCTGGAGACGCGTCGGGTACGCCCAGCCAGCGCCTGGCGCGGTGGCTCACGGACACCGTCATCGCCGCCTCCGACGCCTTCGTGGACATGCACTGCGGCGACATGAACGAGGCGCTCGTGTCGTTCACCGGGATCGAGGAGACCGGCGACGCCGCGGTGGACGCCAGGGCCCGCGAGTTGGCCGAGGCCTACGGGCTCCGCTACCTGCTCATCGGTCCGTCGCCGGGGACGACCACCACCGCGGCCGCCGCCCTGGGGATCCCCGCGGTGCTGGCGGAGGTGGGCGGTCAGGGTCGATGGCCGGCGGACGACGTGGCGCTCCACGCAGCCGGGCTCCGGCGGCTGCTTCGCGCGGCGGGGGTGCTCGCGGAGGCCCCGCCGCAGCCGCGCCACACCACCGAGGTGCTCCTCTCCGAGGCCTGGATGCGGGCGACGGTGGCAGGTTACTGGCACCCGGCCGTGGAGGTGGGGCAGCGCGTGGCGGCGGGCAGCGTCATCGGCGAGGTGCGCGACGCGTTCGGCGCGGCACTCGAGCGCCCTGTGGCGCCCATCGACGGCGTGGTGATCTTCCTCGTCACGTCGCTGGCCATGAACGCGGGCGATCCGCTCCTGGCGCTGGCAGGCTGAGGGTCAGCGTCCCGGCGGAGACCGAGGGCCTGCGGGGCTGCGGGCTCCCCGTGGTCTGCCAGGCTACGAACTCGCCGCCGGACCGCGCGGGCGGGCTCCCAACGGCGATTTCGTGGTCCCCTGGGCAACGCGGGACGAGCAAGCCCCGGGCCCGCGGTCGGCGTGTAGCAACGGGCGGCCTCCCCTACCCGGACTCGACCTCGCTGAGCTGGGTGCCATCCGCAAGCGTGAAACCGGCCGCCGCCATCACAACAGGATCACCGGTGTGACCGGAGCCGATTCTCCTCGGGCGAGGTGCTCCATTCGGGCGCGTACTTCTTCGTCCGGCTCGATGCGAGCCGCCGAATCCAGCACGGCGCGGGCCTCGCTCGGCCAGTCGGACCAGTCCCAGGCCTCGATGGCGCTCAGGGCCCCGTTGCGGTTCCTGACCACTGGGCTCCGGAGTGCGGCGGCGATGAGCATCCAGCCCTGCCCGGGAAACCGCCCGAGGCTTTGCACGACGAAGCCGAGGGCGAGGTGAGCGCGGAACTCCGGCCCAAAACCGAATTCATCAGTCGACCCTTTGGCGATCTCCGTGAGCGGAAGGCTCTCCTGGGCAAGCTCAATGACCCGCGGCAGTCGAGCGGCGTCGATGGAATCCATGACCGCGAACCAGTTGCCATTGAGGGGATCGGCGGCGAGGCGGACGAGCTGGGCCTCGATCGTGTCGATGCCCAGGACCTCACCGGCCCTGCGTGCCTCGTCAAACGTCGCAGGATCTGTTGACGACAGGCCGTCGGCAACAACTGCGGGCCATCCAGGCCGGCCCATGATCTCCCGACAGGCCGTGACGAGCCGGGGGCGGAGGTCAGGGGGCCACTTGCCTTGCTCTCGCTCACTCCACCCCTTCACGTCGTCCCCGAGGAACCGATCGACCGCAGCGACCGCGAGCAGGTGGTGGACCGTGGTGGCGCGTGTGCCCAGGCGCGCGACGAGCAGCTCGACGGCGCGAGGTCCGTCGTCGTAGTCGTCGATGTCCTCGGCCGGCCCGCCGTTGATCAGGGCCGACGTGATGTCACAGGCCGCATCGATCACGTCGTCATCCGGGTGGTCGCGATCGAGGGCGGAGACCAAGCCACCGGTCGTGGCGGTCGAGGAAGTGCGCGACCGCCTCCGGGTCGTGGCCGCGGGAGCGGAGGCTCTGGGCGATCTCGGCGAAGTGGCGGGCGGCCGTCTCGGTGATCTGGGCCGGGACCAGGTGCGGGCGGAGCTCCTCGGGCGCGGTGAACACGTTGCGCAGGATGGCGAGCGCCTCGGACGGGTCGTCGGCCGCCAGGTCGTCCAGGGTGACGGTGTAGAGCTTGGGGCTGAGGCTGGTGAAGTTGGTCCGGATCTCGATCGAATCGAGGTCACTCACCACCAGGAGCGGCGGGTTGCCCAGGTCCTCGCGGTAGCCGAGCAGCTGGAGGTAGGCCGCCTTCAAGTCCTTGCGCTTGCCCTTGTACTCCCAGCCGAAGAAGTCCTTCTTCCAGACGTCCGCGAAGCCGTCGCCGCCGGCGGCCTTGGTGACGGCCTTCTCGAAGGCGTAGATCGAGCCGGTGGGATCGGCCTCGTTGGGGGTCGGCTCGCCGAGCATCCGGCACAGGTCGATGAAGTGCTCCAGGGCGGCGGCCTTCTCCTTCGTCTCGTTGTCTCGCCCACTTCTGGGCGAATGCACGAGGCGCCAGGGTGGGAGCGGTCATCGTTCCCCTGCCCTGCCTGTCCGGTGGTTCGCTGGCTGGGCTGCCATGCGTCCTCCCCCGCCCCCTCCCCGGCCACCGTGGCCGTTCGGCCTACTCTACGCCGCCGCCGGTGGGGACCGCACGACTTCTCGCCTGGCATTCGCAGTCGGTATCCCGGGTCCAGCAGGCACCGGCTCGCAAGCGAGACCAGCAGTGTCCCCCATCGCGCGACGCCGCGCCCGGCCGTCCGACTCCGTGGGACACTTCGCCCCCAGTCCCGGCCGCGCACGGAGGTCCCGCGATGGCTCGCACCACGTTCACCCATGCCACGATCCGAACCATGGACTCGGTTGGGCGCGTCGCCGAGGCGTTGGTCGTCGACCGGGATCGGATCGCGTTCGTGGGATCGGCGGCGGAGGCCGCGGCGCTGGCGCCGGACGCGGAGGTCGTGGACCTCACGGGCCGCACGGTGCTGCCCGGCTTCGTGGACGCCCACAACCACCTCGCGTTCACCGGCGCCGAGATCGGTCAGGTGGACGTCCGCTCCCCCGCCGTGAGCTCGATCGCCGATCTCGTCGCGCGGATCGCGGTGGCCGCTGAGCGCGTGCCCGACGGGGTCACGATCCGGGCGGCCGGCATGAACGACCGGGCCTTCGCCGAGGGACGCCTGCCCACCAGCCGGGACCTGGACGCGGCGACGAGGGTGCACCCGGTGCTCGTCACGCACATGAGCGGCCACCACGCGCTCGCGAACACGATGGCGCTGGAGCGGAGCGGGATCACGGACGCGACGCCCGATCCCCCCGGCGGCCACCTTGGGCGCGACGAGCGCGGCCGACTGACCGGCTACGCGTACGACGCCGCACAGCAGCTGGTCGTCCCGGCCGGCGTCGACATCGGCCACCACGGCCCGGGCTTCCACGACGACGCCCCGCTGGAGGAGGTCGTCGCTGACATCGACCGGGCGTGCCGAGCGTACCTCGCGGTCGGGATCACCTCGATCTGCGACGCCCAGGTCACGCGGCGCGAGCTCACCGGCTACGACGAGGCCAGGAGGCGCGGCCTGCTGACGGTGCGCACGACGGGAATGCCGATCTCGTCCCAGCAGGAGGCCTACGCGGCCCTGGGGATCGCCGGGCGCCTGGGCGACGAACGGCTGGCGATCGGGCCGATGAAGTTCTACGCCGACGGCTCGCTCACCGGGGGAACCGCGTGCTTCACCGAGCCGTACGGGGCGAAGGACGAGCTGACCGGGTCGCTGTACTGGGCATCCGAGCGGGAGTTCCGGGCGGCCGTGGTCAGGGCGCACGTCGCGGGCTGGCAGGTCGGCGTCCACGCCCAGGGAGACCGCGCCCTCGACCGGGTGCTCGACGCCTTCGAGGACGCATCGGCGGCCGACCCGCGACCCGATCCGCGTTTCCGGATCGAGCACGCCGGCGGCCCGCGACCGGACCAGGTGCGGCGGATGGCCCGGCTGGGCGTGATCGTCGTGGGCCAGCCGCGCTACCTGTGGGACGCCGGCGACGACTGGCGGCGGACGCTCGGGGCGAGGGCGGACCGGCTCCAGCCGTACGGGGAGATGCTGGACGCGGGCGTCCGCTTCGCGATCTCCACCGACGCCCCGGTGGCGAGCTACCGGCCGATGGACACGCTGGCCACCGCCCTGCTCCGCCGCACGACCGGCGGCGACGTCCTCGGCGCCGCACACCGGCTCGACATCGCGACCGCGGTGCGGGCCTACACGATCGACGCGGCGCGGTCGTACTTCGTGGACGATCTCGTCGGCTCGCTCGAGCCCGGCAAGCTCGCCGATCTCGTGGTCCTCGACGCGGACCCGTTCGAGACGCCGGCCGAGCGGCTGCCGGAGATCGGCACGTTGCTCACGATGATCGGCGGAGCGACCGTCCACCGGGCCTGAGAAGCAGGCTGGACTCCGCAGCGTAGCCCCGCACGGGGCGCGCGCCGGGGGCACCCATAGCTGATCACAGGCGGGCCGACTTCGCGATGCGCAGGATCTGCTTCACGTGCGACCGCTCATGGGCGGCCAGTCCCAGCGCGTACCAGTTGAGGGTCCGCTCGAGGACGGCTCCGGCACCGGTGACGACCGCCGTGCGCGACCAGGCTTCCGCTGGCAGCGGTTCAAGGATCTCGAGGAGTCCTTCCCGTTGCGCCGAGAACTCCCGGAAGGATGGCTCGAACTCGAGGCCCGGGTAGTCGGTGCGGTGGACGTACGTCCGAGGACCGACGGCCCGGATCGTGGGTCGCTCGTTCTCGAGAATGACGATGATGCACGAGCCCCAGACGTCGGCACAGGCGCGCAGGTGGGCAAGGATCACCGTCGCAGACCATTCCCCCTCCGACGGTGCCGCGCTCAGGGAGGCGGCGTCGACCCCGGCCGTAACCGCGGCGATCCGGTCCCGGTTCTCCCGGAGCACCGCCAGGATCTCTTCCGGCGAGAGTCGCAGGTCGTTCGCGCTCCGCCAACGGGCGCCCCCAACCGGCTCCGGCATGGGCGATGCGACGAGCTCGGATGTCGGTTCGGTCATCGGCATCTCTCGGTGCTTGGGGAGTCCGGCCGGTGGTCATGTTCGCACCACTCAATGCACCGCGGTGGGCGGCCTGGTCAGACTCCCCTGGGCCCATGGGCATCGATGCTCCGTGCGTCCGGACGGCGTAGAGTTCGCGCGGGAGCTCCGACGTCCAGGCGTAGCGGGAAGGAACCCGCCCACCGATCCTGCCCACTGTCGGAGTCGGAGCGGGCTGCACCATGGAGCTGGACCGGGTCGCACCGGAGCTGCGCGGACCGATGCGCAAGGCGCGCGTCCCCGGGATCGAGCATCGCCTTGGACGTCGTCTGATCTCGGCCGGGCTCGCGCTGATGCCGTCCGGCAAGGTCGACGGCGTGAGGCTCGAGAAGCGCTCGGCCGCCGGCCAGCGTTTGCGGGTCCATCGGCCGCACGTCGTTCGATCGTCCGCGGCCTTCCTCTGGATCCACGGCGGAGGATACGTCCTCGGGCGCGCCGTCCTCAACGACCGGCTCTGCGGGGAGATCGCGCGGGATCTTGGGATCACGGTGGTGGCGGTCGAGTACCGTAAGGCGCCTGACCACCCGTTCCCCGCGGCACTCGACGACTGCCATGCGGCCTGGACCTGGCTCCAGCACGAGGCGGCCTCGCTCGAGATCGACCCGGCGCGCGTGGCGATCGGCGGTGAGAGCGCGGGCGGAGGTCTGGCCGCGGCACTCGCCCAGCGCTTGCACGACGAGCGAGGGATCCAGCCGGTCGGCCAGCTGCTGTTCTGTCCGATGCTCGACGACCGCACGGCCGCCCGCCGTGAGCTCGACGCTGTCGACCATTTCGTCTGGAACAACCGCAAGAACCGACTTGGCTGGCGGTCCTACCTCGGTGTGGAGCCCGGGGCCGGGACGGTCCCTCCGTACTCGGTTCCGGGTCGCCGGGACGACCTCGCGGGGCTGCCCCCCGCATGGATCGGCGTCAGCGAGATCGAACTGTTCCACGGCGAGGACATCGCCTATGCCGAACGCCTGCGCGCGGCCCTCGTCCCGGTGGATCTCGACGTCGTACCCGACGCGCCACACGGCTTCGAGTCCTGGGCGCCCGACACATCGATCGCCCGGCAGCACCAGGCGCGAGCCTCCGGCTGGTTGCGTGGGGTCCTGGAAGGGCACGACCCAGCGGGCTGATGCTGCCGTTGGGCCCGCAAGCGACACGAGCAGCGGCCGCTGGAACCGGGCGTCTCGCAGCCAGCCGAAGGTTGCCGTTCGCGATCGCAGCGGGCGCTGGACACCGATCGGCAGGCTGACCTCGCCTGTGGACTCTGTTCCGTCGATGTCAGAGGCGCCGGAGACGCCAGATGTTCTCAGCCGGCCCCCGCCGGGCCCACGCGAGTTCGTCGGCGTCGCGAAACGTGCTGGCAGCGCCCGGCGGCGGGCGGGGCTCGATGAGATCCTCGACGACGAACCCGTGCGCCCGGAACAGCCTGATCCACTCCCCGTACGGCAGCTGGAAGAAGACGTCCTCAGCGTCGTCGATCCGGTGCAGGCCGAAGTAGTCCAGGACCAGCCGGTCACCGACCTTGGCGGCACCGAGCGCCCAGCAGATCGTCTCGATCGGCGAGTGGTGACTGAACGCGAACAGGCCACCCGAGCGCAGGAGCCGCGATGCTTCCGGGACCGTTCGGTAGGGGTCCGCGAAGGTCATCGCGCCGTGGTCGCAGAACACGATGTCGAACGAGCGATCCGGGAGCGGCACCGCCTCCGCGCTCGCGTTCACGAGCGGGAAGTCAACGCCCGCTTCCCTCATCAGCCGTCGGGCATGCTCGAGCTGACGGGCTGACAGGTCCAAGCCGACCGGGCGAGCGCCGGCCCGCGCGAGCCCGATAGACCATTGTGCCGCGCCGCACCCGAGTTCCAGGATGTCCATGCCGACGATGTCGCCGAGCACCCGCAGTGCCGACTCCGGGACCTGGCTCGTGCCCCAGGCGAGGCCACCCGCCCCCCCCCACCCCCGAGCGACGCTGCGTGCTTCGCCTGGTACTCGTCGCTGAAGGCATCCCACGCAACGCGGTTGCGCGCCGCGTCGGGTGTCAGTTCGGGAAGGTCCGATCCGTCGCTCGTCACTCGCGCATCCTAGTCCGAGAGTGAGGATGAGGTGCGTCGCGCTGCACAATCAGTGCAGCAACCGCCGGACCGACCTCAACAACGCCGTCTCGGTCCTGCACGAGGGGCCGGTCGGCGCCGAGGACCTGGAGCGCCGCAGGCGCGTCCTGCATGTCGGCGTCACGACCACCAGTCGCGTCATGACCCACCCCGCGCCTGAAGGAGCCCATCGCATGACCGAGTCGCTGTACCCGACGCCGTTGAGCATTGATCCCGGCTGGACCGCCGACACCGTTGCCGTGCAGGCCGGGCGGCCCGCCCGTGTGCCCGGTGCCCCGATGAACCCGTCGATCGCGATGAGCTCGACGTACGTCCACGACGCCGCCCCGGAGTACGGCCGCGACGGCAACACCGGGTGGGGTGCGCTCGAGGCCGCGCTCGGCGCGCTCGACGGCGGCCGAGCCGTGACGTTCGCGTCGGGCCTCGCCGCCGCGACCGCAATCGCCGACCTGGTGCCAGCCGGCGGGACCGTGGTGCCGTCCTCCGTCACGTACTACGGCGTCAGGAACATCTTCGAGCGGATGCAGGCGTCCGGCCGCCTGCGCGTCCGCATGGCCCCGGCGGACGACACCGCGGCGATCGTCGCCGCGGCCGACGGGGCCGACATGGTGTGGGTGGAGTCGATCGCCAACCCGCTCATGGTGGTCGCCGACGTCCCCGCGATCGCCGCCGGCGCGCGCGAGCGCGGCGCCATCACCGTGGTCGACGCGACGTTCGCGACGCCGCTGCGCCAGCGCCCGCTCGACCTCGGCGCGGCCATCGTCCTGCACTCCGCCACGAAGCTGATCGGCGGCCACTCGGACCTCCTGCTGGGCGCGGTGGTGTGCCGGGACGATGCGCACGCCGACTACCTGGCAACCTACCGCCACGACCACGGCTCCATCCCCGGCAACCTCGAGGCCTTCCTCGCGCTCCGCGGGCTGCGCACGCTTGCCGTCCGGCTCGACCGGGCGGAGGCGTCGGCGGTGGAGCTTGCCCGCCGCCTTGCGTCGCACCAGCATGTGTCGAAGGTCTACTACCCGGGTCTGCCCGGCGACCTGCAGCACGAGCGCGCCTCGCGGGTGCTGCCGACCGGGTCGGGGCCGATGCTGTCCTTCGAGGTCGCCGGCTCCGTGGAAGAGACCGAGGCGTTCCTGGCGCGCCTGCGACTGCTGACCCACGCGACCAGCCTCGGCGGGGTGGAGTCGCTTGTCGAGCGCCGCGCGCGCTACGCGGGCGACGCCTCGGTCGTGGGTCCCACCCTCTGCCGCCTGTCGGTCGGCATCGAGAACATCGAGGATCTCTGGGTCGATCTCGACACGGCGCTCCGCGCCGTGCTCAACTGAACTGAGAGGATCCGCCGCTTTCCATCTCGTTCATCTTCCGCCCCCGGCACCTACCACGACGAGTTCCATCGCCCTTCCACACCTCGTCTCGCCTATCGTCACGGTCCGGCGTCCGCCTATGTCCCGGGGTGGATCAAGTCGGACGCTACGAAACACGTCGAGGGGACTCGTCGGCCAGGTCACCCGCCGACCCAAGCGCCTCGGGGCGTGATTCGAGACGCGAACGGCTCGACGACCGGAATCTGGGACCGCCACGCGTCGCGCGCGGCCGCCTCGAGGCGAGCGCGGACCTCCGCGGGGACATCGGGCGCCGTGCCATCCTCAAAGCTCACGAGGCACTTGAGGAACAGGGCCGCCGGAAAGACGAAGCTGGGCTCGAAGATGGTCGTGGCGCACCCGATCATGTCGGGAAGCGTCAAGTCCGACCCAAGCAGCTCGTCGATGTCGAGGTAGTCCTTCCACTCGGATCGATCGAGCAATGCCTTGGCCTTGGTGCCAGCCAGGTCGAAGACCGACGCGACCACGAGGCCGTTGTCGGGTGCGAGCGACGGTTCCGCGACGACCTGCAGGTTCATGCCGCCGAAGAACGAGAGCTTGACTTCGGACGGTGTCAGGACAGTGAGGGTGTTGTTCTTCGAATCCACGATCTCGACCCGGCCCAACCAGGACAGGGATGCGAGCAGGTCGCCCGGTGCGAAGGCTACCGAGGAGAAGAAGTCGAAATCGACCGACTGGCGGTGACCGCGGCGCAACGCGAGTGCCGTGCCGCCATACAGCACGAAGTCAAACGGGACGTTTCCGAGGTCTCCCCACAGCTCGCGCTGCGGCAGCGGAAGGATGTCGGGGTCGACATCGGCCGCGACGGGCATGCCGGCGAATCTTCCGAGCCGTTCGGCCGTGCTCACCGCGCTCGCCTTGACGGCAGTGGCAGGGAGCGATCCATGTCGAGGGCGAGCAGCCAGAAGGTCCACGAGCGCGCGTCGAAGATGCCCGCTGCGGCGTCCGCGACCGCCTTGCGCAGCACATCGCGCCCATAGGCGCGTTCGAGGTCCCGGACATCCTCCAGGGACCCCTTCGCGAGAACGTGGGCTGCCAGGGTGACCGGGCGGCCAAGTGCCGTATCAGGGTCCTGCCACCACACCGCCCGGCGGGCTATGGCGAGAAGCCGATCGCGAGACGGCGGCACGAGGGACGCCTGGTATGCGACCACGTCGGCGCGCGACCAGACTCGGCCGCTCGAGAGCGACGAGATTGGCCGGGGAAAGTCGACGCGACTCGCCCAGTCGCGCACGAAGTTGGACGGGCGGACGCCGATGATCGCGGCCGCCTCCTTCGTGCCCACCACCTCCGCCGCGAGCCTCACCGGGCCTGAACGGGTGGAAACCGCGACCGGCACGCCATCGCGGTCAGAGATCCAGCCCAGGCCGGAGACATGACGCTTTCTGAGAGCATCCATGCAGACCATGATAACCGTATTATCACGGAAGGCAAGTCTGCGGCCAGGCGCACGACTTCAGGTGGGATCAAGCGCCCGACCGGAGTTGCGCCGTCGGCGTGCTGTTCGTCGTGGTGGCAATGGCGGTGCTTGATCTCGTGCTCGCCGACCGCCTCGACGGTTGGCCTTCGCGAGCGCAAGCATGGTGGGCTCGGCGTCGGCGATGACGGCTCTCAACTCCCCGTGGAGAGGCCCCCACTCCGGCGGCAAGCTCTCGACCTGGTAGCCCAAGCAGCCTGCATAGCCGTTCCTGGACCGCGCATCCTGGTAGTGGGTCCACGCCGCGTCGACCGCCTTCTGTTGTGAGGGTCCGTCGCGCTCGCGCGCCGCGTCGAGCACCGCGTGGCCAGCGTCGACCCACGCCGTCAGGCTCTGCATCGCGGAGCACAACTCGCCCATCGGCTCCGGGCTCGAGGTCGTGGGGGCCACGCAGGCGGTCGCCGCGAGCGTCAGGCCCAGCGCGAGTGCGATGGCGGGTGCCGGAATGCGTCGAGCGGGCAGCTGCCGCCCTCCGATTCGCTTGCTTCTGGCGCCCCCGGACGGACTCGAACCGCCGACGCCAGCCTTAGGACGGCTGCGCTCTATCCACTGAGCTACGGGGGCGCGGACCTGCATCGTACCGGACGGCGGCCGTCATCCCGCAGCCGGCTCCTCGTCGCGGTTGCGCATCGCGTCGGCCGCCATCGCCATGTAGGTGCGCAGGCGATCCTTCGCCTCCGCGGACGCGTCCGACCCGTCGACAGCCGCGTGCATGTGGACCAGCCACCGGTCCCGCTCCAGGCTGCCGATGGAGAACGGGAAATGCCGCGCCCGGAGGCGCGGGTGTCCACGCTCCTCGAGATAGGTGACTGGCCCGCCCCAGTACTGGACCAGGAACAGCATCAGGCGTCGGCGTGCCCCGGCCAGGTCCTCCGGCTCCGGGTAGAGCGGCAGCAGCACGGGATCCGCCACGACGCCCTCGTAGAAGCGGTCGACCAGCCGCTCGAAGAACGGCATGCCGCCGACCTCAACGTACAGGGATGTCTCGCTCATGGCCGTGATTCTAG
>CAMTVM010000033.1:0-15682 GCA_947085195.1 uncultured Chloroflexota bacterium | reverse complement strand
GTGTAGATCGGCACGTCCCAGGTGTCCTGCACCGTCCAGCAGCCGGGGACCTCCGCCTCGCCCCACGCATCGCCGGGCGCATCGTCCGGGCCGTGAAGCAGCTGGAACCGCCAGCGCCCGTCGAGGTCCAGCCGGTCGGCGTGCGGGACCGCGTGCATCGGCAGCCGACCAAGCGCGGTCAACTCGGGATCTGCCCACGGGCGCGGCTTCATGCCTTGGGACCTCCTGGGCCGAGCCCGACCGGCAGGCCGGGCTCGGGCATGTCTAGCCCTTGGTGGAGCCCAGCGTGAGGCCGCTCACGAACTGCTTCTGAAGGGCGAAGAAGACGATCAGCGTCGGGATCGCCACGATGATGGCGCCCGCCGAGATGAGGTTGTTGTCGGTGAAGAACTGGCCCTTGAGCTGGTTCAACGCGGTCGTGACCGGGCGCTTGTCGCCGGTGAACATCAGCACCAGCGCCCAGAAGAAGTCGTTGTAGATCCAGGTGACCTGCAGCGTGGCGAGCGCCGCGAGCGCGGGTCGCGTCAACGGCAGGATGATGGTCGAGAACGTCTTCCAGACGCCTGCCCCGTCCACGACCGCCGCCTCGTTGAGCTCCTTCGGCAGCGTCTTCATGTAGTTACTGAGGACGAACGTGCAGAAGCCCAGCTGGAACGCGACATGGATGACCATGATCCCGAAGTACTGGTCGTAGAAGAGGCCGTTGGTGCTGAGGAATTCCGGCAGCGGCAGGATCAGGAACATCCGGAACAGCGGCGTGATGAGGACCTGGGGCGGCAGCAGATTCGCCGCCGTGAACAGCATCAGCAGCGCCAGGTTGAAACGCCAGCTGTAGCGCGAGACGGCGAACGCCATCATGGATGCCAGCAGCAGCACCAGGATCACCGCCGGGACCAGGATGATCACCGTGTTCAGGAAGTACTTGAGGATCTCGCCCTTTTCGAAGGCGTTGAAGTAGTTGTCCAGGTTGTAGGCGCCGCCGATCGAGACGTAGCCGAGCCGGTTGGTGTCCTCGAACGGTCGCAGGGACGTGTAGACCGCCCACGCGATGGGGAGGAGCCAGATCAGGCTGATGGCGATCAGGAAGGCGTGCAGTGCGCCGCGCCGCAGGGCCTTGCTCCGGCGGGCGTTCGCCGAGGCTTCGCCTCCCCCGGCAGGGATGACCAACCCGGTCATGTGTTGTCCTCCCGCAGGGCGCGCATCAGGTAGAAGATGATGGGGCCGACGGAGACGACCAGCAGCACGACCGCGATCGCCGAGCCGAAGCCGATCCGGCTGGTCTCGCCAAGGATGTTGTTGGTGACCAGCGTTGACAGGAGCTCCAGCCCGTTGAGGCCCTTGTTGATGATGAAGACGAGGTCGAAGGCGCGGAGCGACTCGATCACGGTGATCACCAGGATCACGATGTTGATCGGCCGCATGACCGGGAAGACCACCCGACGGAACGTCTGCACCTCGCCTGCGCCGTCGATGGAGGCCGCCTCGCGCAACGCCGGGTCGACGCTCTTGAGCCCGGCCAGGTAGAGCACCATCACATAGCCCACCTGGCGCCAGCTGGCCGCGACCAGGACCGCCCAGAGATTGATGTTGGGGTCGCCCAGCCACGAGATCTGGTTGCCCTGCTCGGTGCGGCCCAGCAGGTTGTTGAGCAGGCCCTGCTCGGGGGCGTAGACGAGGATCCAGATGAAGCCGACGATCGCGAGCGAGAGGACCACCGGCATGTAGATGGCGCTCTGGTAGAAGCGTGTGCCGCGGATGTTCTTGTCCAGCAGCACGGCCAGGAGCATCCCCAAGGGCGTGGCGATCAACAGGAAGAAGGCCAGCCAGATGACGTTGTGGGAGACGGCTGGCCAGAACGGCTTGTAGATGGTGAACAGGTCGGAGTAGTTCTTGAGCCCGATGAACTGGATGCTCTCGAGGCCGCCGATCCCGTTCCAGTCGGTGAACGACAGCACGACGGACGCGATCGTCGGGACGATGACGAACAGCACGACGAAGAACGTCGGGATCCCTGCCATCATGCCCAGCGTCAGCCTGTCGGCTCTGCCGAGCAGGCTGTAGTTTCGCCTGCGTGGCCGAGCGGAAGCCCCCGCCCCGCCGGCGGAGGCCGGCGGGGCGGGGGCCAGGGAGGAGGGCCCCCGATTGGTCACGATGGGTTCCTCAGCTCCGCATCACTGCGGCGGGAGCGAGTCGTAGTAGGTCTGGATCTCACCCAGGTACTTGTCCAGGTCCTGCGTGGGTTTGGTCAGGAAGTCGATCAGGAAGCCCTGCATGCCCGACGGGCCGGCGAAGTCGGCCCGAGCGTCGCGATCGAGGAACTGGGCGATGTTGCCGGCGGACTTGAGGACCTCGGCGGACATCTTCTGGACCTGGGTGTAGTTGCTGGTATCGGCCTGCGGCGAAACGGCAACGCTGCCGATCCCGGTGCTGGTCACGTAGGCGACCTGTGCCTCGGGTGTGGCGACGCACTTGAGGAACGCCTTGGCGGCGTCGGGGTTCTTCGGGTTGGCGCTGAGCATGAACCCGTCGATCGGCGCATCGATCGCGTGCTCGCCGTCGAACTCGGTGCCGAACAGCGGGAACGGGAAGAAGCCGACATCGGCGGCGGCGTCACCGGCCTGTTCGACGGCGAACGTGCCCAGGAAGTACATGCCGGCCTTCTTGTCGACAAGGGCGGTCTTGGCAGCGTCCTGCCAGGTCCGGCCGGGTG
The DNA here is from genome assembly GCA_947085195.1 of uncultured Chloroflexota bacterium. GTDB lineage: Bacteria > Chloroflexota > Limnocylindria > Limnocylindrales > CSP1-4 > CAIXZV01. The sequence goes on along the minus strand of CAMTVM010000033.1, from coordinate 12,972 downwards.
CGCCTTCCTGGAAGTACGGGAGCAGGTCCCGCCAGGTCTCGAACACCTTCTTGACCCGCGGATCGTTCCACTTCTCGGTGCCTTCCATGAGCCCGATGTGGAACTTGTACCCGTTCACGCGCATGTTGATGATGTCGAACGTGCCCATGGCGGGCCAGCCGTCCTGGTCACCGAAAGCGAGCGGCACCAGGCCGTCGGCCTTCATCTTGTCGCCCAGCGTCTTGAACTCGTCGATGGTCGTGGGGATCGCGTAGCCCTTCTCCGCGAACAGGCTCTTGCGGTAGAGGACGACCCACGGGTACTGGTAGACCGGGACGAAGTACGCCTTGCCGTCAGTGCCGAGCGACGCGGCCTTGAGGCCAGGCGTCATGTACTGCTCGATCTCCGCCCACACGTCGTCGATCGGGGAGAGGAGTCCCTGCGCCGCGAAGAAGCGGACGCGATTGCCGGCGAACCACTTGACGACGTCGTCCGGCGTGCCTTGCAGGTACGAGCTGATCTGGTTCTGGAACGTGTTGTGGTCGTTGACGTTGACCTTGACGGTGATGCCAGCCTTGGTCTGGCAGTAGTCGACGATCGCCTGGACGGCCAGCTTCGGGTTCTCGTCGCTCTCGTTCGAGCCGAGCGTGGTCTCGCCGAGGCTCGTCGGCGTCGAAGGTGCCACCGTGGCCGGGGTCGAGGCGGCGGGAGCCTGCGTGGGCGACGCGGCCGGCGGGCTCGAGCACGCAGTCACCAGCAGCCCGAGAACCAGTACCGCAGCCAGCGCCCGGTGGCGCCTGCCGATAGGTTCTGCCATGAGAGTGCTCCTCCAGAATGACCTGCGACAGGATCGAACAGGTGTCTGATGGAGTGTGTGCACATCTGGTGGTTGTTGTCAAGACCCGAGTCGCCAGAGGGGAAGAATTGTGTTTGGAGTTGTTGACTTTGGTCTGGCGATGGTGCACCCTCTGTCCGTGCCGAACCGAGAGGCTATGGTCAATGTGTCAGACCCGAACGGGGTAGACCCGAATCCAGATGGGGGCCGTGTCATGCTTGCCCACCAGCGCCAGGCGCTGATTCTCGAACGGATCCGCCATCGCGGAACCGTGCGGGTCGCCGATCTCGTGCATGAGCTCGGCGTCTCGGACATGACGATCCGCCGCGATCTTGAGAACCTCGACGACCGAGGCCTGCTGGTCAAGGTCCACGGGGGCGCGGCCGCCACGCCACTTGCGCTGTTCGAACCCGGCTTCTCGGCGAAGTCGACCCTGCAACTGGCCGAGAAGGAGGCCATCGCCACCGCCGCCGCGCGCCTCGTCGAGCCCGGCATGGCGATCGCCCTCTCGGCGGGCACCACCACCCATGCGCTCGCGGGCCGTCTCGCAGACATCCCCGGTCTTACGGTCGTCACCAACTCGATCCGGGTGGCCGACGTCCTGGACCGATCCCCCCGGCATGACCAGACGGTGATCCTGACCGGCGGCGTCCGCACGCCGTCGGAGGCGCTGGTCGGTTCGTTCGCTGTCGCCCAGCTTCGGTCCGTCCACCTCGACATGGTGTTCATGGGCGTCCACGGGATGGAGGCGCGGGCGGGTTTCACCTGTCCCAACCTGCTCGAGGCCGAGACCGACGTCGCCCTCATCGAGTCCGGTCGTCGCCTCGTCGTCGTCGCCGACCATGCGAAGTGGGGGGTGATCGGCATCGCGTCCATCGCCCGGCTCGACCAGGCGGACGTCCTGATCTCGGACACCGGGCTGGACCCGGAGGCCCAGGCGGCGCTGCGGGAGTCCGTCGGCGAGCTCGTGCTGGTCGAGGTGGGCGATGCCCATTGACCTCGCCTCACGCCCGGACGACGCCGCCCTGGCCGCTCTCGAGGCCGAACCGCACCGCCGGTTCAACGCGCTGACCGGCGAATGGGTGCTGGTCTCGGCCGGGCGGACCAACCGCCCGTGGCTGGGTGCGGAGGAGCCGGAGCCGCCCGAGGAGCGCCCTATCCACGACCCCGCCTGCTACCTCTGCCCGGGCGGCACGCGCGTCACCGGGGATGTCAACCCGGCCTACGACACAACCTTCGTGTTCACCAACGATTTCGCGGCGCTGCGCCCGGACAGCTCGACGGCGCGGGTTGCGTCCGGCCTGTTCCGCGCGGAAGGGACCCGGGGCACCTGCCGGGTCGTGTGCTTCTCGCCGCGCCACGACGTGACCCTGGCCGGGATGACCGAGACCGAGATCCGGGGCGTGATCGACGTCTGGGCGGAGCAGACCACGGAGCTGGGCAGCCGCTTCCGCTGGGTCCAGGTCTTCGAGAACCGCGGCGCGGCGATGGGAGCATCCAATCCGCACCCGCACGGCCAGATCTGGGCGGGCGACGCGCTCCCCCTCGAGGCCGAGCGCGAGGATGCCGAGCAGGGACGCCACCTGGCCGCGACCGGCCGCCGGCTCCTGGCCGACTACGCGGAGGCCGAGCGCGGCGGGCCGAGGGTGATCCGGGACGCCGGTGGCTGGCTGACGCTGGTCCCGTTCTGGGCAGCCTGGCCGTTCGAGACGATGCTGGTGCCGATCACGCCGACCACGCCCACCCCGCGCCTGGCGGACCTGGACGATGCCGCCCGCGACGGGCTGGCCGGGGCGATCCGCGACCTCAACCGTCGCTACGACGCCCTCTTCCGGCGACCGTTCCCGTTTTCCATGGGCTGGCACCAGGCCCCGTTCGGCGGCGCGCCCACGGACCACTGGCAGGTCCACGCCCACTTCTACCCGCCGCTGCTGCGCGCCACCGTGCGCAAGTTCATGGTCGGTTACGAGCTGCTGTCCGAGCCGCAGCGCGACCTGACCCCCGAGGAGGCGGCCGACCGGCTCCGCGACGCATTGGCCTGACGGGCTGCGGCGGTGGTCCGCCCGCCACCACCGGGTACGATGGTGGCTCACGCGACAGGAGGGCACCATGCGGCTCTGGGGTGGTCGGTTCGGCGACGGGCCGGACGCGCGGATGGCGGACTTCACGCGGTCGATCGAGGTGGACGCGGAGCTTGCGCTCGACGACCTCGCGGGTTCGATCGCGCACGTGCGCGGCCTCGCCCGCGCGGGCCTCGTGACGGCGGAGGAGGCGGAGCACCTCGAGCGCGGCCTGGTCTCCCTGCGGGATGACGTGGTCGCAGGGAGCGTTGCCTGGGACCCGGCCCTGGAAGACGTCCATATGAACCTCGAGACGATGCTCACGGAACGGGTGGGCTCGGTCGGAGGCAAGCTGCAGACCGGGCGATCGCGCAACGACCAGGTCGCCACGGACCTGCGGCTCTGGACGCGCCGGGCGGTGGGACGGCTGGACGCCGGCATGGCGGCCCTGGAGCAGGCGCTGGTGGACCTCGCCGAGCGAGAGGGAGACGCCGTCCTGCCCGGCACTACGCACATCCAGCCGGCGCAGCCGGTGCTGCTCGCGCACCATCTCCTCGCCTATGTGGAGATGCTGGAGCGGGACCGCGGCCGCCTCGCCGATGCCCGCCGCCGCCTCAACATCTCGCCGCTCGGCTCCGGGGCGCTGGCCGGCGCCGGTTTCCCGCTGGACCGCGCGACCACCGCCGCGGAGCTCGGCTTTGACGGCGTGACGGCGAACTCGCTCGACGCGGTGTCGGACCGGGACTTCGTGGTCGAGGTCATCGCCGCCGTCGCCCTGGCGATGGTCCACCTCAGCCGCCTCGCGGAGGAGATCACGTGGTGGTCGAACCCGCGCTTCGGGTTCGTGCGCGTCGCCGACGCGTTCTCCACCGGCTCCTCGATGATGCCCAACAAGAAGAACCCGGATCCTGCGGAGCTCGTCCGAGGGCGGACCGCCGGCGTCATCGGTGCGGTGGCCGGGATGCTGACCCTGATCAAGGGCCTGCCGCTCGCCTACCAGCGGGACCTCCAGGAGGACAAGCCCGCGTTCTTCGCGGCCGTGGCCACGCTGGACACGTCGCTGGGCGTCATGGCCGGGCTGGTCGAGACCCTCGTCATCGACCGCGTCCGGATGCGCGACGCCGCCGAGGAGGGCTACACCACCGCCACGGCCCTCGCGGACGCGCTCGTCCGGCGTGGCGTGCCGTTCCGGGCCGCTCACCACATCGTGGGCGGGCTCGTGGGCGGGGCGGAGGCAGAGGGCATTCCCACGCTCGCCGGACTCCCGGATGAGGCGTTCCGGGCGGCGCTCGACGGCAGCGACGACCCGGTCGCCCGCAAGCTTGCCAAGGAGCGGGGCGTCGCGACAGCGCTGCGCGCGGCGGCCACGATCGAGGGCTCGCTCGCATCCGCGGACGTCGTGGGCGGGACGGCGCCGGCTCGGGTGGCGTCCGCCCTGGCGGCCGCCAAGGCCCGCCTCGGGGGCTGAACGCCAGCGAACGCCAGGAGGATGCCCACATGCCCGCCATCGATACCATCCGATCCGCGCCCAAGGCGCTGCTCCACGACCACCTGGACGGCGGCCTTCGACCCTCCACCATCGTCGACCTCGCCCGGGAGTTCGGCTACCGCGACCTGCCCACGCAGGACGTGGAAGAGCTCGGGACCTGGTTCCGCCGGGGCGCGGACCGCAAGTCCCTCGAGCTGTACCTCGAGACCTTCGCCCACACCGTGGGTGTCCTGCAGGAGCGCGACGCGATCGTTCGGGTGGCGGCCGAGTGCGCGGAAGACCTCGCGGCCGATGGGGTCGTCTACGCGGAGGTCCGGTATGCCCCGGAGCTCTCCGTGGAACGCGGGCTGACGCTGGACGAGGTCGTGGAGGCCAACCTCGAGGGGTTCCGGATCGGCATGGAGCGGGCCGCGGCGGCCGGGCGGCCGATCGTGGTGCGGGCTCTCGTGACAGCCATGCGCCAGGCCGCCCGTTCGATGGAGATCGCGGAGCTGGCGATCCGGTGGCGGGATGCGGGCGTCGTCGGCTTCGACATCGCGGGTCCCGAGACCGGCTACCGGCCGACCCGCCACCTGGACGCGTTCGAGCACGTGCGCCGCGAGAACTTCCACATCACGATCCACGCCGGCGAGTCGTTCGGGCTGCCGTCCATCTGGGAGGCGATCCAGCTGTGCGGGGCGGAGCGGCTGGGCCACGGGGTGCGGATCGTGGACGACATCACCGTCCGCGACGACGGCTCGGTGGCGCTGGGGCGGCTGGCAGCGTTTGTCCGCGACCGGCGGGTGCCGCTGGAGCTCTGCCCCACGTCGAACATCCACAGCGGCGCGGCCGTGTCCATCGAGACTCACCCCATCGACCTGCTCCGCCGCCTGCGGTTCCGGGTGACGGTCAACACCGACAATCGCCTCATGAGCGGCGTCACGCTCAGCTCGGAGTTCGCGGCGCTCGATGCGGCCTTCGGCCTGGGTCTGGGCGAGATGGAGTGGCTGACGATCAACGCCCTCAAGTCGGCGTTCGTGCCCTTTGACGAGCGCCTGCGCCTGATCAACGAAGTCGTGAAGCCCGGGTACGCGCGGCTGCGTGACGGCGAGGTCCTGGTCTCCGTGAGGACCGACGCATGACGGGCGCGCTCGCTCGCACGGCCGACATCGTCATCGTCGGGGCGGGCGTCCAGGGCGCGAGCCTGGCCTTCCACCTCGCGCGCCGGGGTGCGAAGGTCGTCGTCGTCGAGCGCAGCTCCGTCGGCAGCGGGGCGACCGGGCGCTCGGCCGGCTTTGTGCGGACGCACTACGACCTCGAGCTCGAGGCCCGGCTGGCGTGGGCCTCCCTCCCGTACTTCCGCGACTGGTCGGGCCTGGTGGGGGAAGGCGACCCGTTCTTCGTCCGGAGCGGGTTCCTGCAGCTCGTCCCGGCGGCCTACGCGGACGCGCTGGCGGCGAACGTCGCGGCGCATCGCCGGATCGGGATCGACACCCGGGTCGTCGGGCCGGACGAGATCGCCCGGATCGTGCCCGGAATCATGGTCGACGACATCGCGGTGGGGGCCTTCGAGCCGCAATCGGGGTATGCGGATCCGACCGGGACCGCCGCGGGGTTCCTGGCGGCGGCCCGCCGGTCCGGCGCGACGTACGCGGGCGGCGTGCGGGTCACGAGTATCCGCCTCGATGGCGACCGGGTCACGGGGATCGAGACGGATGCGGGCCCGATCGACGCACCCGTGGTCGTGGACGCGGCGGGGGCGTGGGCCGCCGAGCTGGCCCGGACGGTGGGTCTCGAGATCCCCGTCCAGGCCTGGCGCCATGACACGGCCTACTTCGGGCTGCCGCCGGAGCGTCCGTCGGACATCCCGATCGTCCTCGACCACGCGGGCGAGGTCTACTTCCGGCCGGAGGGCCGAGAGCTGCTGCTGGTCGGTCTCGAGACCGGCAGCGAGCTCGGCGGGGACCCGGACCGCCCGATAGCCGACTGCGCCTCGGGGGCGATCGAGGAGATGGTCGACCGGGTCTGCCGACGGGTGCCGTGGATGGAGGCCGGTGACTTCCGGACCGTGCACGGCGGCCAGGATGGCATGACCCCCGACCAGCGGGCGATCCTGGGCCCCGCCGGCCCGGAGGGCCTGTGGCTGGATTGCGGGTTCTCCGGCACGGGCTTCAAGACAGCGCCGGCCATCGGCGCGAGCCTGGCGGAGTGGATCCTGGACGGGCGGCCGTCAACCGTGGACATCACCCCGTTCGGGCTCGAGCGGTTCGCGGCCGGCCGCCTGATCCGCGGCGAGCACCCCTACGAGTCACTCTGGCGCTGAGGCATCAGCCCCGGGGGCGGCCGTGGCTCCCGCGCGGCGGTTCCGCGCCCCGCGCCCGCGCCGGGACGCGCTCAGGCGATCGGCAGCGCCACCATGAACCGCGAGCCGCCGAACCCGTTCTTCTCGATCCAGACCCGGCCGCCCATCGCCTCCATCAGCCGCCGGGCCGCGAACAGCCCGATCCCCGACCCGCGCGACCGCGCCCGGTCCACCCGCACGTAGGGCTCGAACACGGCCTCCCAGTCCTCGAACGGGACGCCCGGCCCGTCGTCGGTGATGTAGACCTGGATCTCCTCCGCGGTCCGCCAGATACCGAGGGAGACGGCCTGCTCGGGCGGCGCGTACTTCGCCTCGTTGTCCAGGAGATGCTCCAGCACCTGGCGGAACCGGGCCTCGTCCCCGCGCGCGACCATCGGCCCGCCGGGCGGCGGCGTCCATCGCACGGCGCGCGTCCGGAGCAGGAGCGCCAGCGTCCCGACTGTCTTGTCGACCGCGCCGACCACGTCGAACGGCTCTCGGCGCAGACCGGTCAGGCCCTCGCCGCGCACGGAGGCCAGGATCGAGTCCACCAGCCGGTCCAGGCGCGTGACCTGGTCCGTGGCGCTGGCTCGCCAGTTCTCCACGACCCTTGCGCCCGGTCCGTCCGCGTTCGCGGCCGCTGCGTCCGCGAGCAGGTCCACGTAGGCGCGGACGACCGCGAGCGGCGTCCGCAGCTCGTGGGTGACCACGGCCAGGAGCTCGGCGCGGGCGGCATCGAGCTGCGAGAGCCGGTCCAGCTGCGCCTCCGCTTCGGCCTGCATCCGGCCCTTCTCCACGATGCCCGCCAGCAGCGCCGCGATCGTGCCGAGGAACTCTATGTCGTCGCCGCTGAAGTCGCGGAGGGTGGTGGTCTGGACGTTGATGACGCCGACGACCTGTTCGTTCCAGACCAGCGGCATGGACAGCATCCCGTGGAGGCCGGCGATGTCGAAGCCGCGAACCCAGCTGAACCGCTCGTCGGTCGTGACATCCGGCGTGGAGACCGGCCTGAGCTCCGCGGCTGCGCGCCCTGTGATGCCCTCGCCCACAGCCAGGCTGACCCGACCCACCTGCGCGCGGTCGAGGCCGTTCGTGGCGGCCAGGGTGAGGCGGGCCCCGTCGCGGTCCAGCAGGTAGAAGGAGCAGACCTCCACGCCCAGCGCGACGGTCGTGCGGTCGACCAGCGTGCGCATGAGCTCGTCCCAGTTGCGGGCCTCGGTGGCCAGCTGCGCGAACTCGTGCAGGAACGCAAGCTGGTCGAGCCGCGCAGCGGCGGCGGCGGGCGTGGGCTTCCGACGGTCGCCACGGGACGACGCGGGGGGCTTGCGGGTCTCGGGCACGAGCGCAACCCTACGTGATCGCACGCCCCGCGCGCACGCCCCGCGCGCACGCCCCGCGGCCCATGTCGCCTCGGATCAGCCGGTCACGGTCGAAGGCAGGTCCGCCAGGAGCGGGTCCGTCCAGGTCCAGGCCGCGCCATGGTGCTTGCCCACCGCGCCGTGCCGGGCCGCCTCCACGCGCAGCGGCAGCCCGAAGATCTCGATGAACCCGACCGCGGCCGCGTGGTCGAAGGCATCGCCCTCGTCGTACGTCGCCAGGTTCTTGTCGTACAGCGAGAGCGGCGAGCGGCGCCCCACGACCGAGGCCTGGCCGTGGTCAAGGCGCATGCGGACGTCTCCTGAGACCACGCGCTGGGACGACATCGCGTAGGCCCGCAGGTCCCGCGACAGGGCGCTGAACCACAGGCCGTCGTAGATGATCTGGGCCAGCTCGTCCGCCACGAGGCGGTTGAACCGGAGCTGCTCCTTGGACAGCACCAGCCCCTCCAGGGCCCGGTGGGCGGTGTGCAGGATCACGGCCGCGGGGGCCTCGTAGATCTCGCGGCTCTTGATGCCCACGAGGCGGTCCTCGACGTGGTCGATCCGGCCCACGCCGTGCCGTCCGCCCAGGCCATGCAGGCGGTCCACCAGCTCGACGGAGCCCAGGGCCTCGCCGTCGAGGGAGACCGGGATGCCACCCTCGAAGCCGATCACGATGTCGACCGGGTCGGGCGCGTCCGACGGCGCCACCGTCCAGGCGTACGCATCGGCCGGCGGGGTGACCCACGGGTCCTCCAGGACGCCCGTCTCGCAGGAGCGGCCCCAGAGGTTGACATCGATGGAGTAGGGTGACGACTTCGTGATCGGCAGCTCGATGCCCCGCTCGTTCGCGTAGTCGATCGACTGCTCGCGGGTCAGACCCATCCCGACGCGCATCGGCGCGACGACCTCGAGGCCGGGATCGAGCGCATGGACAGCGACGTCGAAACGGACCTGGTCGTTCCCCTTGCCGGTGCAGCCGTGGGCGACCGCGTCCGCGCCCTCCTTCTGGGCGACCTCCACCAGCAGCTGGGCGAGCAGCGGGCGGGCGAGGGCCGTGGCCAGCGGATAGGCGCCCTGGTAGATGGCGCCGGCCTGGAGCGCGCGCCAGACGTACTGCTGGACGAACGTCTCGCGCGCGTCCACGACGTATGCCCGGGAGGCTCCGGCCTTGATCGCGCGGCCCTCGACGCCCTCCCTGATGGAGCCGCCGCCGAGGTCGACCGTGAGCGTGATCACCTCCGCGCCGTACTGCTCCTTGAGCCATGCGACGGCAACGGACGTATCGAGTCCGCCGGAATAGGCGAGCACGACCTTGTTCATCGGGTTTGAGCCTCCGTGAGAACCGCCGGCTCAGCCGGCGCCTGGATCGCGAGGAACCGGTCGAGCCAGCGCACGAGCGCGGGTTCGTCCGGGAACAGGACGATGAGCGTGTTGTCCCCGGCGACGGTGCCCACCTGGTCGGCGAGCGTCGACTCGTCGATCGCCTGTGCGATGACGCTGGCGGTGCCGGGCTGGCCCGTGAGGACGAGGATCAGGCCGCTGCGCCCGACCGTGACGGGGATGTCCGCGAGGATGCGCCGGAGCCGCTCGTCGGACGGCGGCCGCTGCGCCGCGCCCAGCGCCTCGGGGACGACGTAGACCGAGTGATCGCCGCGCATCACCTTGGCCAGCCCCAGCTCCGCGATGTCGCGGCTCACGGTGGCCTGGGTGACGTCGAAGCCGAGGGCCGACAGCTCGCCGACGAGCTCGCCCTGGCTGGCGATGGGGCGGGCAGCCACCAGCCGGCGGATGGCGGCATGGCGGTCCCGCTTGACCAGCATCACGTCAGCCGGCCGCGGCGCGGCCGCGGATCGAGACGCGCGTGCCGAAGGACGGGTCGGTGAGCGCCCGGACGAGGGCATCGGGGGCGGCAGCGTCCGCAATGATCGCCTCGGCGTCGTCCCAGGCGAGGGCCGCCAGCGCCGCCTTCACCTTGGGCACCATGCCGCCGCTGATCGTGCCGTCCGCGATGAGCGCCTCGGCCTCGGGGACGGTGAGCGAGTCGAGCTTCCGTCCGCTCGCGTCGCGGACGCCGTCCACGTCGGTCATGAGCACGAGCTGCCGGGCACCGAGCCCGGCCGCGAGCCCGGCCGCGGCGTCGTCCGCGTTCACGTTGCAGACCACGCCCTCCTCGTCGCGGGCGAGCGGCGCCACGACGGGCACCTGGCCGCCCACGAGCAGCGAGTCGATGAGGTCCCGTCGGACGCCCGTGACGGTGGCCACGAGGCCCACGTCCGGGATACGATGCCCGATCAACAGCCCGCCGTCCACGCCCGAGAGGCCCACGGCGTCGCAGCCGGCGTCCCGGAGGGCCGCCACGAGCTCGCTGTTGACGACGCCCCGGAGGACCGCGGCCGCAACCTCGAGTGCCGCCGGGTCCGTGACCCGCAGGCCGTTGACGAAGCGCGACTGGACCCCCAGCCGCTCGAGCCACTCGGTCATGCGCTTGCCGCCGCCGTGGACGAGGACGATCGGGCGCTTCCGCGCCACCGCAGCGACCTCGATGAGGACCTGGCGCTGCTCGGCGAGCGTCGTGCCGCCCAGCTTGACGACGACGATCTCGCTCACGTCGTGTACTCCGAGTTCTCCTTCACGTACGCCTCTGTGAGCGGGCAGCCGAAGGCTTCGCCGGTGCCGTCGCCAATCCCGACATCCACCCGGATGAGCACCTCCTCGGCAGTCATCGACACGCGGGCCGCGGCCTTGTCCACGCCGGTTGGGCCGCCGAGCGGCCCGTCGTAGGCGAGGTGGCCGGCGATGGCGATCCGCATCCTCGCGGGATCCACGTCGGCGGGCCGGTCGGCGCGCGCGGCCGCCTCCTCCGGTGACAGGCCGGCCGCCTCCAGGACGTCGCGCCCGGCGACGAGCGCGTTGCCCGCGGCGCTCGCGATCCGGCCCCAGTTGGCGTCCCTGCCATGGACGGCCGCCTTGACGAGGGACGACGAGATCACGGCCCGGGCGATCGCCCGCGCGTCGGCGTCGTCGGCCGCCCCGGAGACCTGGCAGGTGAGCAGCGACGAGGCGCCCTCGCCGTCCCGGGCCTGCTGGCGGGCGATGTCCCGGGCCACGGCCTCGATGGCGGTGGCGAGGGTGGCGCGGGCCTCGGTATTCGTGGTGGCATCGGCCGCGCCCGCCGCGCCGGACGCGAGCAGGAACACCGTGTCGTTGGTGCTGGTGTCGCCATCGACCGAGAGCTGGTTCCACGTCCGGGCGGCAGCGGACCGGAGCAGCGTCCGGAGCGTGGCCGGGTCCGCGGTTGCGTCGGTCAGGACCACGGACAGCATCGTGGCCATCCGCGGGTGGATCATCCCGACGCCCTTGCAGATGCCGGAGACCGTGACGGTCACGGGAGCGCCGCCGCCGGCGGCCGGGAGGAAGACCCGCACGCTGGCCATCTTGGTCGTGGAGTCGGTGGTGCGGAGCGAGATCGCAGCTGTCGCCAGCGCCGCGTCCGTCGCCGCCAGCCTGCCGGCCGCGACCTGCGCCACCATCGCCGTGACCTTGTCCACCGGGAGCCGCGTGCCGATGACGCCGGTCGAGAGGTGCAGGACCTGCTCCGGCCGTGCGCCGAGGGCCGCCGCCACTGCCAGGCCGATCGCCGCCTGGTCCGCGTCACCCGCCGGGCCTGTGGCGGCGTTCGCGCTGCCGGAGGTCGCGATGACGGCCCTCGCGTACCCGGCCGTGTGCTCACTGCCGCCGGTCGCCCGCAGGTTGGCGCGCGAGAGCTGCACCGGGGCCGCCGCAAAGCGGTTCGGCGTGAACACCGCGGCCGCCGGGACCGGTCCGGCGTCCGCGACGATCAGGGCGAAGTCCGGCCGTCCGGACGCCTTGATCCCGGCCGTGGTCCCCACCGCGGAGAAGCCCCCGGGCATCCGCGCGGCGCGCTCCACCGGCGGCAGGTCCAGGGTGAGCGGCGCGAGCAGGGGGTCGGGCGGGTTGGGCATCGGCGGGCCTCGGGTCGGGTTTCGTCGGGGGAGGGCGTGTCAGGGCGCCAGGGGAAGCTGGAGGAGCCCGGCGGGCTCGGGCAGCCCGTGGACGACGTTGAAGGCCTGGATCGCCTGGCCGGCGGCGCCCTTCACCAGGTTGTCGAGCACGCCGATGGCGAGCACGCGGCCGGTCCGCTCGTCCACGCGGCAGAAGACGCGGAACTCGTTGCTGCCCAGGACATGCTTGGTGGCCGGGGCGTGGTTCGTGACCGTGATGAACGGCTCGTCGCCGTACGCGGCTTCGTACAGCCCGTCGAGCTCGGCCTGCGTCACCGGGCGCGTGGTCCGGACGTGGCAGGCGGCCAGGATGCCGCGCGTCATCGGGACCAGGTGGGGCAGGAAGTCGATCCCGCGCGCGCCCGGGTTGGCGTCCGGGGTGGGGGACTGGCCCAGCAGCTCCTGCTCGATCTCGCCGATGTGGCGGTGGGTGAAGATGCCGTACGCCTTGACGCTCTCGTTGACCTCCCCGAAGTGGAGATCAGCCTTGGGGTCCCGGCCGGCGCCCGAGACGCCGCTCTTGGCGTCCACCACGAGGTCGCCGATCAGGCCCGCGTGCGCCAGTGGAGCCAGGGCGAGGATCGTGGTGGTGGCGTAGCAGCCCGGAGAGCCGACGATGGCGCCGGGGGCGCGGCCGATTGCCGCCAGCTCGTCCCGGTGCAGTTCCGGCAGGCCGTAGACGGCGGTCGGGAGCAGCTCGGGCCGGGGATGATCGAAGTGGTACCAGGCCGGGTAGTCGGCGGCGTTCCGGAACCGGAAGTCCGGGCCCAGATCGATGACGGTCATGCCGCGATCGGTCCACTCGTCGATGCGCGCGGCGGCCACGCCGTGGGGGAGGGCCAGGAAGACGGCCTCGGCATCGTCAGGCACGTGGTCGTAGACGTGCAGGTCCCGGGTCGCGAGGTG
>CAMTVM010000032.1:0-35646 GCA_947085195.1 uncultured Chloroflexota bacterium | reverse complement strand
CGCCGAGCGCGCCCTGCTCGCGGTCGTCCAGGAGGCGTACGTGTCGGGGGTCAGCACCCGCCGGGTGGACGATCTCGTCCAGGCCCTGGGCATCGAGGGGATCAGCAGGAGCGAGGTGAGCCGGATCTGCGCGGCGCTCGATGCCGAGGTGGAGGCGTTCCGGTCGCGAAGATCGAGGCCGACGGCACGCTCACCCCAGCGAACCGCTTCAGCTACTCGACCTGGGGCGCCCCCACCCTCGCCACCCTCAACGGCTACGGCGACCTCGGCTTCCGCTACCGCTATGTCGGACAGTGGGGTGTCGCCTGGGGCGGCTATGCCGGGGCCGACCTGCTCTCCATGCGGGCCCGCCACTATCACCCCGAGCTCGGGCGGTTCCTCCAGCCCGATCCGGCGCGGGCGGAGGAGAACCCGTATGGCTATGCCGGGAACAGCCCGGTCACGAAGGTGGATCCGAGCGGCGAGATTGCATGGTTCGCGATAGCCATCATTGTCATCCGCGTCGGTGCCGTCGCGGCACCCGTCGTCCAGCGGGTGGCCCTGTATGTTCAGCGTTCGGCACAAGTCCTCCAGCGAGCCGGGCCGAGAGGCGTCAGCGTGCTTGGCCACCCAAGGTACAAGGATCTCCCCCAAAGCATCGGCGCTCGTTACTTCAATGTGCCGCAACACGTCTGGGCTAGGATGAACCCTGCCCAGCAGTGGGCTGCGAATCAGAAGTTCCTGGATCGGCTCGCAGCTCGTGGTGACACGATCATTCTCTCGACACGAGCCTCGCAGGCGCGCCCAGGAAGCTGGTTCGCACGCGAGCTCCAGTATCTGTCGTCTTTGGGCTACGGACTTAGCAGGGACGGCTCCAAAATGCACCCTCCGCGCCGCTAATGGAAGGGCAGTCGAAGTACCCCGACGCTGTGCGGGCTGAGTTGAGGAGGGCGGGACTCGGCGAGGCTGAGTTAGTCTCTTCCGAGCCCGAGGCGGAGGCGTTCGGAGACACCTCAGTAGTCTTCCAGATTGGGCCGTTGCTCCTGCGCTTCACCCGGGAGCGTGGCCAGCAGTTCATCGACATCGCTTCTCAACTCTCGTCAACGGGATTCCACCAGTTCGACGATGTCGAGATCGCCATGGGCTGGCGTTCAGTCGATGATGTTCTCGCGAAGCGATCGCCGGAACCGATTGAGATAGTGCTGCGGCGCGTAGAGGCTAATCTCAGCGTACTGATGGAAGCGTTTTCGAAGGAGCGAGAGCGCCTCACGGGCTCGCGCGTTGAGGAGGCCGCACGCAAGCGCGGGGAGGCGTTCACGGCTGGGTTACGTGGAGACTGAACAAGGCGATCGGCTGCGATCCCCTCGGCTTCCCGGGCGGGGCGGTGAACATCGTCACGCAGGAGAACAAGACGGTGGCGTGGCTCGTCGCGGCTGCCATCGTGGCCACGATCATCGCTACCGCCTGGTCTTCGCGGGAAGCCTCGGAGCTGCTGCCCCTCCTCGTCTCTTGCATGACCGCAATCTCGACCTGGGGAACGCCCACGCTCTCAACGGTCACCGGCTACGGCGATCTCGGCTTCCGGTACCGCTACGTCGGCCGGTTCGACGTGTAGTGGGACAGCAGGCGGGGTTGGCGATGGAGATGAGGGCGTGGCGCGACGGATCGAGCGTCGCCCGAACCCTGATGTCCTCACTCTCGCGCCGAGGTCCGGGGCGGCGTTTGACAGCCTCCCGCGGCGACAGGACACTTGCCGGGCCGGGCCTGTCTGATCGTCCCCACCCACGACACCCCGCACCCGCCCCAACCCGGAGGTCGCCCATGTCCCCGCTCAACCGCCTCTTCGCACCCAGGACCGTCGTCCGCGCCCATTGCGACCTGCCGTGCGGCGTCTATGACCCTGAGCAGGCCCGGATCGAGGCCGAGTCCGTCTACCGCATCATCCAGCGCTACGACGCCAGCGAGGACCCGGCCTTCCGAACCCGTGCCATCGCCATCAAGGAGAAGCAGGCGGACCTCGTCAAGCACCACCTCGACGTCCTGTGGCACGACTACTTCAAGCCGGAGCACCTCGAGGCCGTGCCCAACCTGCACGAGCTCTTCTGGGGCGCGACCAAGCAGGTCTCGAAGGTGAAGGCCTCCACCAGCCTGGACGACGCGCAGAAGCTGCTGGACCTGATCGACGAGGTCGATGCGGCCTGGAAGGCCACCGGCGGCCACACCAAGACCCGCGTCGCCGGCCGTCCCGGCTGATCGCCGGCTGACTGCCGGCTGATCGCCGCTCACCCGTTGATGCGCGGTTCGAGGCCCCGTCGATGACGGGGCCTCGTCGCGTCCGGGGGATCGCGCGGCCGGGCGGACTGGGTTCGCGGCTCGCGGGACCGTGGCGCGTCGCGGTGGCCGACGGCTCCATGCGGCCGGCCATCGAGCCGGGGGACTGGCTCCTGGTGGATCCGACCACCGTCCGCTGGCCGCGGCGCGGGAGCATCGTGGTGTTCCGGGAGCCCGGCTCGGGCATGCTGGCGATCAAGCGCGTCGCGGCCCGGCCCGGCGACTGGATCCCGTTTGCGGGAGGGCGCCTCCAGATGGGCGAGGACGAGGCGTGGCTGCTCTCCGATGCGCCTGACGCCGTTCTCGAGGCGGCGGGGTTCGGACCGGCGGTGGACTCGCGACGGTACGGGCCGGTACCGGTGGAGGCGCTGGTCGGCCGGGCCTGGTTCCGGTACTGGCCCGGAGGCTCGATCTGGCGGCTGCCATGCGCTCTCCGGCCGGCCGGCCGATCGACCGGGCTTCCCGACCACGGAATGCCCCGGGCGCCGGTGCCGTAGGATCCGCGGATGGACGACCTGCGCGCCGCGCTCGGCTCCTTCGACGCTGATGCTCCCCTCGCCGCCGCACCTGAACCCTGGGACTACCTCCCGATGCCCGCCCTGCGGGACGGTCCGCCGTGGGCGATGGCCGAGATGATCGCCGCGCAGCCCGCCCTCGCCGCCCGCATCGCCCGGCGCCTGGTCGGGGACGGCTCCGCACATGCCCTCGCCGCTGCGATCCGTCACACCACCTTCGGCGGCGGCCCCGTGCTCACGACCGGTTGCGGCACCTCGGAGCACGCCTCGCTGGCGGCCGCGGCGCTCCTCCGGGACGGCTGGCACCGCGCCGGACTGCCCGGCTGGGGCCCGGTATCCGCCCAGGCGTTCGAGCTGTCCCTGGATCCGCCGGCCGGAGGTCTCGTCATCGGGTGCAGCCACGAGGGGGGCACCGCGGCGACGATCGACGCGCTGCTGGCTGCCCGGGGTCGCGGCGCGCGGACGGCGGCCATCACGGCCAGCGCCGGCGCGCCGGTCACGAACGCTGCAGACCTCGTCCTGGCCACGGTGGAGATGGACCGCAGCTGGTGCCACACCGTGGGGTACGTGTCGCCGATGATCGCGGCGGCGGTCACGGGCGACCTGCTCGGCGGCGGGACCCCGCAGCCGGAAGCCTACGCCGCCCGCCTGGCCGACGGGATCGAGGCGGCCCATGCAACAGGGCCGGACGGCAACCGCCCGGACGCAATCATCGGGGCCGCGATCGCGGCTGCGGACCACCTGCTGGTCGTGGCTTCCGGTGCCGATCGGATCACGGCCCGCGAGCTCGTGTTGAAGGTGGAGGAGGCCGCCTGGGTGCCGTCCGCGGCGCGCGATCTGGAGACGTTCCTCCACGGCCACCTGCCTGCGACCGGACCTCGGACCGCGTTGGTGCTGCTGCTCCTCGAGCGGGAAGGTCTCGAGGCGCGCGCGAAGCGCGCGCGCCAGGCCCTGGCCGCGGCCGCCGCCACGGGCATCCGTGCGGCCGCGATCCTCGGCGCTGGCGCCGCCGTCCTCATCCCCGACGCGCTCACGCCCGGTGGGCGGATCGTGGTCCCGGAGGCACCGGCGATGGGCAACGCCGCGGCGGCCCTGCTCGGCGGGGCGGGCCCGCTCCAGCTGGTCACGCTCGAGGTCTCCGCCGCCCGCGGGGCCAACCCGGACCCGATCCGCCGTGACGACCCGGTCTATCTCCGGGCCGCGGACGTGGCGGACGATCCCGCGAGCTGATCGGGCCTGCGCCTGGCCTACGCCCCGAACAGCGTCTCCGCGGCCAGGTCGATCATGTCCAGGTCCCGAGGCAGGAAGTCCTGCAGCACCAGCCGCTCCACGCCCGCGGCGGCGAACCGTCCGGCCACGTCGCGCGCCTGGTCCGGCGTGCCCAGCACCCAGCGCGGCCGGCGTGCCTCGAACCACGCGTCGAACTCCTCCTCCCTGCCGCCGAACACCACCATCAGGTCGCGGGCGCGGCGCTCCACCTCGACGTCGTCGCGACCGATCAGCACCCCCGCCATCACGGAGTGGGTGAGCGATGCGGGCTCCCGGCCGGCGTCCCGCAGGACCCCGTCCAGCTGTGCGTATTTCGCGGCCGCGCCGTCCGGACTCGTGGACGAGAGGTTGAACTCGTCGGCGTAGCGGGCGGCGATCCGGAACGAGCGCGCGGTCCCCTGTCCGCCCACGATGATGTTCGGATGCCGTCCGTCCCGCCCGGCAACGGTGCCGGGTTTGGGGCGGAACAGGGCGTCCTCCACGGCATAGTGGCGGCCCAGGAAGGACCAGCCGTCCGGCTCGTCCCACAGGCCGTGCAGGATCTCGAGCGTCTCCTCCAGCAGCTCGGCGCGCACGCCGATCTCCGGGAACGGGAAGCCGTGGCGGCGGTGCTCGTCCTCGTGCCAGCCGGCTCCCAGGCCGACCTCGATGCGCCCGCCGCTCATCTCGTCCGCCGTCACCACCACCCTGGCGAGGTTCCCCGGCGTGCGAAAGGTGACTGGCGACATCAGCACGCCCAGGCCGATGCGCGTCGTATCCCGGGCGAGCCCCGCCACGACGGCCCAGGCGTCCGTGGTGTGGGTCCCGGCCTCGCCCGGGAAGCCCTCGTAGTGGTCGGAGCGGAGCAGGGCCTCGAACCCGGCCGCCTCCGCCCGCAGCGCGATCGCAAGCTGCTCGTCGTACGTGAGCCCCATCTGCGGCTCGATCATCAGGGCGAAGCGCACGTTGGTCCTCCGTGCCACACGAACAGTTCCGCTTGACAGAACTATGCGCATGGCATAAATACTTCATTCCATGCGAACCACTGGAGCAACCACCCCGGGCGACCAGCGCCAGGCCGACCAGCGCCAGGCCGCCGAGAAGGTCCTGGCCAGCCTCGGCCGGGCCGTCGGTTCCCTGCGCTGCGCCGGGTCCCAGCGCCTGCTGCGGCTCGGCATCAGCATGACGCATTTCCACGTGCTGACGCTGCTCCGCCATCACGATGCCATGCCCATGGGCCATCTTGCGGAGATCCTGGACGCCTCGGTGTCGAGCACCACGGGGATCATCGACCGCATGGAGGGGCGCGGCCTGGTGGAGCGCGTCCGCGTCCCGGGCGACAGGCGCGTCGTCCTGGTGCGGCCCACCCCGACGGGTCTCGACCTCGTGGACGAAGTGGAGCTGGTGAAGAACGACCTCCTCGCATCCGCGCTCGCCCGCCTCACGCCCGAGGAGCTCGACCGGATGGCCGCCGCCGCCGGCGACCTCCAGGCCGCCGTCACCGCGGAGCTGGCAGGCGCACCCGAGCGCGACGCCGCCACGACCCAGTGCACCCATGCTCACGGCCAGCCCGGCCGCCGGCAGCCCGCCGCCGACCAAGCGGGCGCGTCCCCGATCACCGGTCCCGCCGGCGCCTGACGAAAGGAACCAGCTTGGAACCCATCCCCGCGGGGCACGACGACGCCCCGACCCACGGCTTCGGCGCGCTCGAACTCTCCCATCGCGCAAAGATGGAGATCCTGTTCGCGATCATGCTGGGGCTGTTCCTCAGCGCCCTCGACCAGACGATCGTCTCGGTCGCGCTGCCCACCATCGTGACCGAGCTCGGCGGCCAGGCGCTGCTGACCTGGACGATCACGATCTACCTGCTCACGTCCACCATCACCGTCCCGTTCTACGGCAAGCTGTCCGACCTGTACGGCCGCAAGCCGCTGCTGATGATCGGCATCACGCTGTTCCTGATCGGCTCGGCGCTGTCCGCACTGAGCCAGGACATGACCCAGCTGATCATCTTCCGAGGCATCCAGGGCCTGGGTGCCGGCGCCCTGTTCCCGATCAGCCTCGCCGTCATCGGCGACCTGTTCACCCCGGCCGAACGAGGCAAATACCAGGGCCTGTTCGGCGCCGTGTTCGGGCTCTCGTCCATCGTCGGACCGCTGCTCGGCGGCTTCCTGACCGAGCAGGTGAGCTGGCACTGGATCTTCCTGGTGAACCTGCCGATCGGCGTGGTCGCGCTGGCCGTCATCTGGCGCCTGCTGCCCACCGTCAAGCGGTCCGACGCCTCGCGCAACCTCGACTACGTCGGCGCCGGCGTGTTCACGGTCGCCGTGGGCTCGCTGCTCATCGGCCTGACCAACAAGCAGTCGATGGACTGGACCGCCTTCGAGGTTGGCGGCCTGATCCTGATCGGCCTCGCCCTGGGCGCCGTCTTCGTCCTCGTGGAGTCGAAGGCCAAGGAGCCGATCGTCCCACTCGTCCTCTGGAAGGACCGCACCTACGCCGTATCGATCATCGCCACGTTCCTGATCAGCTTCGGGTTCTTCGGAGCGGCGGTGTTCCTGCCGCAATGGTTCCAGTTCGTGCAGGGTGCAACCCCGACGAACTCGGGCCTGTACTCGCTCGCGCTCCTCGCCGGCCTGATCATCAGCTCGGTCGGGTCCGGGCTCGTCGTCTCGAAGACCGGCCGCTACAAGCCGGTCATCCTGGTGGGGCTGGCCGTCATGTCCGTCGGCCTCGTGCTGATGTCAAACATCCGCGCCGACACCGCCCTCCCGGTCCTGTGGACCTGGATGTTCATCACCGGTCTCGGCATCGGGCCCACGCTCTCGGTGTTCACGATCGTCGTCCAGAACGCGGTCCCGGTGCGGGCGCTGGGCGTGGCGACGTCCAACCTGACGTTCTTCCGGCAGATCGGCGGATCCGTGGGGCTGGCGCTGCTGGGCACGGTGCTCGGGACGCGGCTCGCCGACGAGGTGGCGCCCCAGATCCTCGCAGCGGGCGTGCCGCAGCAGATGGTGGACCAGTTCGCGGTCCAGACGAGCGGAGGCCGGGCAACCGACCTGCTCCGGGTGGGCGGGGACCTGGGCGCGACCATCCTGGCCGGTGTCCCGGAGCCGTTCCGGGCGGCGGTGGAGCCGCTGATCCCGAACATCGTCTTCGGGGTCCACCAGGCGTTCAGCCTCGCGGTCTCGCAGGTGTTCCTGATCGGCGCCGGGACAACGATCGTCGCGCTCGTGATCGCCGCCGCCATGCGCTCGATCCCGCTCCGGAAGACCTTCGGCCGCCAGGTCGCGGTACCCGGTGCGGCAGCCGCGGTGGGTGCGGACGAGATCACGCCGACGGTGCCGCTCGGAGGGGCGGCCCGGGACTGACCGTTTCATCGCAGCAGCGAGGCTTCTCATGCCACGCGGTACCATCGAGGGCGTGACCGTGATCCTCCCGTTCTCCCCGTCCCTGCTTGCCCCGGGTGCCGGAGCGGCTGCGTTCCGCCCGGCGGTCCCGCTCATGGAGCTCCCGGCGGGGACGCTGCGGCGGGTGACCTACGGGGACTTGGACGTGCTCCTCGCCCACACCTCCGCGGGTGTCGCGGCCGTTGACGACCGCTGCCCGCACATGGCGGCGCCGCTCTCGATCGGAGAGCTGGACGGGTGCGTGATCGCCTGCCCGCTCCACAGCGGCCGGTTCGACGTCGCATCCGGGGAGCCCGTGCAGATGCCGACGACGGGCGGGCTGTGGCCGGACGGCAGCTATGAGCCGGTCTGGTCCCCGCCCGGCCGCGAGCTGAAGCCGGATCCGCCGGGGAAGAAGTCCGAGGCGCGGCGCCTGGTCCGCATCCGCCGCCTCCGCTACTACCCGGTACGGGTGGTGGACGGGGTGATCGAGGTGGCGGTCCCGGGCTGATCCCCGGGCATGTGCGCCAGCGGCTGCGAATTTCGGGCTCGGGTCAAGTCTGCGGCACCCGTGCCTGCGGCGCCGTGGTCCGGCGCCTGCTTGAGCGTCAGCCGGTCGCCCGGGGCGGGGTCTGCGACGGGCTGCTCGCCGGACTGCGGCTCTGCGAGGTCGGTCACCCGCCGATGCCGTTGGTCCTCGCGAACTCGGTGATGATGGCGACCGCTTCCTCCGGATCGTCGGTGACGCGGAAGAGGTCCAGGTCTGCCGGGCTGATCACCCCGGCGGGCAGCTGCACGTCCCGCATCCAGGCGACGAGCCCGTCCCAGTACGCGTGCCCGATGAGCACCACCGGGAAGTTGCGGACCTTGCCCGTCTGGATCAGCGTGAGCGACTCGAACAGCTCGTCCAGGGTGCCGAAACCACCGGGCAGGATCACGAACGCGTCGGCGTACTTCACGAACATCGTCTTGCGCGCGAAGAAGTAGTGGAACTCCACGGAGAGATCCACGTACGGGTTGAGGTGCTGCTCGTGCGGCAGCTCGATGTTGCATCCGATGGACAGGCCGCCCGCCTCGTGGGCCCCGCGGTTGGCCGCCTCCATGGTGCCGGGGCCGCCACCGGTGATGACCGCGAAGCCCGCCTTGGCAAGCTCCGCGCCGATCCGTCGGGCCAGCTCGTAGGTCGGGTGGCCCTCGGGCGTGCGCGCCGATCCGAACACCGCCACGGCGGCCCCGACGCCGGCGAACGCCTCGAACCCCTCCACGAACTCCGACAGGATCCGCAGGGCACGCCAGGTGTCCGTCTCCAGGAAGGCGGCGCGCTCCGGGGGGCGACCGCCGAGGAGCTTCTCGTCCTCGGTGGTGCGGTTGCCGGTGAGCCTGGCCGCCGTCTCGGGGCGCATCGACACGCGGCCGCTGCGCATGGTCCGCGGGGAAGACTGGTGGCGATCGGGGTCGTGGTCGGTCATGCGTGCAGGATGCCACTCTCCGCGATGCAGCGCGCGGCGGCCGGGCTTCCTCGCCCTACTTCGGCCGGGCGAGCCACGCCTTCCAGGCGTCTTCGGCCTTGCCGGCGGTGACATCGTCCCCGTAGCGCACCAACGGCAGCTTCAGCAGCCGGACATCGGCCAGCAGGCGCGCGGTGATCCCCGACGAGTCCGTCGTCAGGTAGGCGAGGCCCCCCTCCCTGTACGGCCGGCTCTCGGTGTCCAGCAGTGCGGCGGCCCCCAAGCGGTCCGTGAACCGGCGGAGCTCGCCGGCGGCAATCGGCTTCTTGCGCAGGTCCACGAAGTGCACCACGATCCGCCGCTCCCGGAAGAACCGCAGGGCCCCGCGCGTCGCCTGGTTGTCCTCCGTCCCGAACACCTGGATGTTCGGCATCTTCTTCGTGACCACCTTCCCCAGCGGCGGCGGCATCGGTCAGCCCTCCCCGGCCGACTCGAGGACCACCACGGCGATGCGGCGTTGCGTCATCTGCCGGTACAGCTCGTAACCTGGGTAGCCGTCGGCTGCCAGCGCCCACAGCCGGTCCCGCTCCTCGCCCTCGGCCTCCCGCGCCCGCATGCGACGCACCTCACGGCCCACCCGCACGGTTGCTGTCGGGTTCGCGCGCAGGTTGCCCACCCAGGCGGGCTCCCGGTCATCACCGGCATTCGACCCGATCACCACCAGCCGCGCCCCATCCTCGAACGCGAACAGCGGCACCTCGCGGACCCTGCCGGTCCGTCGTCCGGTCATGGTGACGATCACGTTGAGCACCCCGAAGTTGCGGCCCACCGGGCCTCGCCCCCCCGTTGCCCGGTACAGGTGCGGGTGCAGCCGGGAGACGAGGCGGCTGGTGCCGACCGCGCCGATCAGGCGGTAGAAGGCGGCGGAGTGACGCTTCACCATGGTTGCGCAGGGTAGCGCGCCACCCGCGTACCATGGGCTCCCAGCAGGAGGTTCCGCGTGACGATCTGGTTCACCGTGCAGCTCGACGACCGCCCGGGCGCCCTCGCGCGTGTGGCGCAGGCGCTCGCGGACCGCGGCGTCAACATCACCGGCATCGTGGGCGTGGCCGAGGACACCGACGGCGCCCTGATGCTCACCACCAGCGACGCCGCGGCCACCCGCGAGGCGTTTACGGCCCTCGGCATCGCGTTCGAGGTTCACGATCCCACGGGCGCCGAGCCCACCGGCCTGTCCATCAGCGACATCGTCGCCGGACGCCAGGCCTGATCGATGCCCCGCCGCCACTCCCAGCCGCTCCCGCCCGCCGTCGCCGTCCGCCTGGAGCTGGTGGACGAGCCGGGTGCGATCGCCGCGATCGCTGGTGCCGTGGCCGGGGTGGGTGGGCGCGTGCGCATGCTGTCGACGGTCCGCCGGGCGGGCCAGTCGGGCCAGACCGACGCCGAACCCGCAGCGCCGGCCACCGTCGACGTCGAGCTCGAGGTCGAGGACGCCGACGAGTCGGCGCTGGTGGCCGCGCTCGAGCCGCTGTCCGAGGTCATCGCCCTCCACCTGACCCGTGCCCTGGGCAAGGTGTTCGGCAAGCGGGTCATCGTCGTGGGCGGCGGCGCGCAGGTTGCGCAGGTCGCGCTGGGCGCGGTGACCGAGGCGGACCGCCACAACCTGCGCGGCGAGCGGATCTCCGTGGACACCATTCCGCTGGTCGGCGAGGAGCGCATCGCGTCCGCCGTGCGTGCCGTGGCGGACCTCCCGCGCGCCCGGATGCTGGTCCTCGCGGGCTCCATGATGGGCGGCGATATCAGCAGGGCCGCGGACGAGCTGCGCGCGGTGGGCATCCCCATCATCGCGCTCAACATGGTGGGCTCCATCACGGAACACGTGGACCTCGTGGTCAGCGACCCGGTCCAGGCCGGGACGATGGCGGTGATGGCCGTGGCCGACACCGCGACCTTCGACCTCGCGCGCCAGCGCGGCCGCCGGTACTGAGCAGCTGACTCGCGGCACGAGGAGCCGGCACCCGTGCGCATCGCCACCTGGAACGTCAACTCGCTCAAGGCACGACAGGAGGCCGTCGAGAACTGGCTGGCAAAGGCCGAGCCGGACGTGCTGCTCCTCCAGGAGACCAAGCTCTCCGATGCCGATGCGCCCGTCATGCCGATGCGCATGCTCGGCTACGAACTGGCCCACCACGGCGAGGGCCGCTGGAACGGCGTAGCCATCCTGAGCCGCGTCGGGATCGAGGACGTGGTCACCAACTTCGGCGACGGGCCGGTGCGGGATTCGTCCGCCGGCGCTGCCGTGGCCGCGGGCGAGGACGACTTCGACCCGTTCGACGAGGCACGGATGGTGTCCGCGGTCTGCGGCGGGGTCCGGGTCGCCAGCCTGTACGCGCCCAACGGCCGCGAGGTGGGCTCGCCGTTCTACGAGGGCAAGCTGCGCTGGTTCGAGCGGCTCTCGCGGTGGCTGGCCGAGACGCGATCGCCCTCCGAGCCGCTGGTGCTGGGCGGCGACTACAACGTCACCCCGACCGACGATGACGTCTGGAGCCCCGCGCGAGTGCATGGCGGGACGC
Organism: uncultured Chloroflexota bacterium; assembly: GCA_947085195.1. Taxonomy (GTDB): domain Bacteria; phylum Chloroflexota; class Limnocylindria; order Limnocylindrales; family CSP1-4; genus CAIXZV01. The sequence continues at coordinate 24,163 of CAMTVM010000032.1, read as the reverse complement.
ACGTGTCCGAGCCGGAGCGGGAGGCGCTGGCCGCGCTCCGGGCCTGGGGGCTGGTGGATGCGTACCGTTCGGTGCAGCCGGCGCGCGGCCGCTTCTCGTGGTGGGATTACCGGGCCGGGATGTTCCACCGCAACGAGGGGATGCGGATCGACCTGCTCTACTCGACCGCACCGGTCATCGCGCGGGTGGTGTGGGCCGAGATCGACCGCGATGCCCGCAAGGGGCCGCCGACGCCGTCCGACCACGCGCCGGTGGTCATGGACCTGGACGAGCCGGGTCGCGAGTTCGACCCCGGCTGGTCCGGCGCGCTGGAGCGGATCGCCGCCCGGACGAAGCCGCGGCCCTAAGCCGAACTTCCAGCGACCGGCGGGCCTGATCGGGCCCCGTCACGACCCTTCCTGATCGCGGACCGGTCAGCCGGCGGGCCGCATGGGACTGCCTGTCATCGCCGCGCCGTCACCAGGCGCTCAACTGGGCCTGGTGGTCACAGGCAGGGCCCGAATCTGGGCGCCCAAGGGCCCGAGGTGGGACTGCCAGTCCGAGTTGATCATTGCGAACCGCAGCAACGATGACTGCCAGTCCCGCAGCCACGACAGGTGCGCGCCGGTTACCCCGCCGAGGCGGCCACCGACAGCGGCGCGGTCCCCCACTCCAGCTGCGGTCCGGTGGCGCTGATCCTCGTCCCGGCTTCGCCCTGGAGCATCGCCCCGGCGTCCGCCAGTGCCCCGATCGCCGCGAACCCGGAGTTGGCGCGGACGAACCGGCAGGCCGCCTCCACCTTGGGCCCCATGGACCCGCCGACGAAGGAACGTGACGCCATCTCGTCCGGCGACGCCCGGTGGATCGGCCGGGCTGACGGCGTGCCCCAGTCCGCATAGACCGCATCGACATCGGTCGGCATCAGTAACGCGTCCGCGTGGAGCGCCGTCGCCAGCAGCGCCCCCGCAAAGTCCTTGTCGATGACCGCCTCGATGCCCCTGTAGCCGCCCCCCGGCACGGCCGCGACCGGGATACCTCCCCCGCCAGCGCACACGACGATCACGCGCTCACCAGCAGCTCGATCACGCCCAGCTCCAGGATCCGGACCGGCTGCGGCGAGGGCACCGCGCGCCGCCACCCGTTCCCATCCGGCGCGATGGCCCAGGACTTCTCCGCGGCCACGCGCTCCGCCTCCTCGCGGACGTACACGGGACCGATGGGCTTGGTCGGTCGGTCGAACGCAGGGTCCGCCGGGTCCACCTCGATGCGCGTCAGGAGCGTCGCCATCGGGCGGCCGGGCGCCAGCAGGTTCCCCATCTCCTGCTGGAGCAGATAGCCGATCATCCCCTCCGTCTCGGCGTCCAGGATGTCGAGGGGGTAGAGCTCCTCCGGGTGGTAGGCCGCGTTCTGGAGCGCCAGCAGTCCAACCTGTGGGCCGTTGCCGTGGGTGAGGATGAGGTCGTGCTCCAGTGCGATCGGCAGCAGGGCTCTCGCCGCCACGGCAATGTTCGCCCACTGGTTCTCCGCCGTGAGGGGCTGGCCCCGACGCAGGAGGGCGTTCCCGCCGAGGGCCGCCACGACGCAGCATCAGCGTGCAGCGTCCCGGCTCAGGGTCGCGACCAGGACGGCCTTGATCGTGTGCATCCGGTTCTCCGCCTGGTCGAACACGATCGACGCCTCCGACTCGAAGACCTCGTCCGTCACCTCCAACGCCGTGAGGCCGTGGCGCTCGTGCATCTTCCGGCCAATCTCGGTCTCAAGGTCGTGGAAAGCCGGCAGGCAGTGCATGAACTTCGCGTCCGGGTTGCCGGTCAGGGCCATCAGCGCGGCGTCCACCTGGTACGGCCGCAGCAGCGCGATGCGCTCGTCCCAGGTCGCCTCGGGCTCGCCCATCGAGACCCAGACGTCGGTGTAGACGACGTCTGCACCCGTGACGCCCTCCTCGATGTCCTCGGTGACGGTGATCCGCGCCCCCGTAACCTTCGCCCGCTCCACCGCGTACCCCAGGAAGTCCTGGCGGGGCCAGACCGGCCGCGGCGCGACGATCCGCAGGTCCATGCCCATGGTCGCAGCGCCGATGAGCAGCTCGTCGCCCATGTTCCCGTGGGCGTCACCGACGTACGCAAGGGTCACCTGCGCCAGCGGTTTCGGGAGGTGCTCGCGGATCGTCAGGAGGTCGGCGAGCACCTGGGTCGGGTGGTCCTCGTCCGTGAGGCCGTTGTAGACGGGGACGCCCGAGAAGGCGGCCAGCGCCTCCACGTCCGCCTGGCGGAAGCCGCGGAACTCGATGGCGTCGAACACGCGGCCCAGCACCCGGGCCGTGTCCTTCACCGACTCCTTCTTGCCGACGTGGCTGCCCGACGGGCCGAGGTACGTGACGTGGGCGCCCTGGTCGTAGGCGGCCACCTCGAACCCGATCCGGGTCCGGGTGGAGTCCTTCTCGAAGATGAGGGCGATCGAGCGACCGGCGAGGCGACGGACCTCGCGGTGCTCGCGCTTCTCCAGCTTCAGGCGGGTCGAGAGCTGGAGGAGGTATTCGATCTCTGCTGCCGTGAAGTCACGGAGGGTGAGGAAGGATCGACCGAACAGGTCGATGGAGGGGTCGAGGGCCATCGCCGGACTCCGCAGGTGGCGCAGCAATGGGTCAGGGCCCGGACGCGCCGTGCCGGCGCCCGGGTCGGAGGCTGCGAGCGTGCGCTTTCGCAAGCCGTCTGTCATGGTCCGGGGGTCACGTTGCGGGCAGGAGGGTCGGGTCCGTCGGCGGCCAGTCTAGATCCGGACGACGTCCACGGCCTCGGTGACGATGACGGTGGCTCCCGCGTAGGCGACGGCCTTCTCCCGCCAGTCGCGGAGGCGTCCTGAGAGCACCAGGGGCACCTCGATGTCGCGATCCGAGCAGGTGGCCCGCAGGATCGACATGACCTCCTCGACCCGCTCGTCCTGGACCGCCATGATCAGGGTGACGTTGGGGGTCCCGAGGAACCCGCCCACCGACGCAAGGCGCGTGAACCGGTACCCGGCGTCACGAAGGGCGGCACACGCAGGCTCCGCGTCGTCCGCCTGGATGATGATCACCAGCTGCTTCACTCGGCGACCTCCCTGGTCGAGCCTCGCGCCGTTGCGACCGCGCGCGACGCGAGCCGTCGCGCCCCCGTCGTCTCCGTCCGCCAGCCGCGGCTCGTGCGCGAACCGTCGTTCGCGTAGCGGTCCGCGACCATGATGTCGAAGGCGTGGACCGACGCCTCCTGGTTGGAGTATCGCCCCGCCGACCAGCTGCGCGAGCGGGTCCCCTGCTGCTGCATCTCGACCACGTGATAGTCCTCGCGGTTCGTGATGTCCCAGAACTCCGCGGCGCCCGAGATGTCGACCGACTCCACCTTGTCCGCCTCCACGTACAGGTCGCAGTGGACGATCGAGCGGTTCGGGCCGTCCGGCCAGGTCTGGTGCGTGAGCACGTAGTCCGGGTGGACGGACACGATCAGGTTCGGCCACAGGATGTAGTAGTAGATCCGCCGCTCCTCGACCCCGTCGCGGGCATAGAGCAGCGGCCGGCCGTCTCGCCTGCCGCTGATCGACATCGTCTCGCAGCCGTCCGCGAAGACCATCCAGCCGCCCTTCCAGGGGCCCTCGGCCGGGAAGTCCTCGCCCAGGTCGTAGGGCGTTAGCCGGTTGAGCAACGGGTGGACGCCGGGGCAGTGATAGCACTCGCTGTAGTTCTCGGCCACGATCTTCCAGTTGGCGCTGACGTCGTAGGTCATGCGGGCGGCGCGCCGGAGCGTGCTCAGGTCACGGCCGAAGCCCTCGTGGTGGCCGAACCAGTCGCCGAGGTACTCGCGCAGCGGCGGCGTGAGCGCTTCGTCGGCGAAGGTGAGGAACACGAAGCCGCCCCAGGTCTCGCACCGGATCGGGGTGAGGCCGAAGGTCTCGTAGCTGAAGTCCTCGAGGTCCTCCGTGTGCTTGGCGCGGACGAGGCGGCCGTCGAGGTCGTAGATCCAGGCGTGGTAGGGGCACTGGAACCGGACGGCCTTGCCGCACTCCCGCTCCTCGACCGCGGTGCCCCGGTGACGGCACACGTTGTAGAAGGCGCGGACCACGTCGTCCCGGCCGCGGACGATGAGGACGTTCTCGCCGTTGACGTCCCGCAGGAGGAACGAGCCCGGCTCCGGGACCTCCTCGGCGCGCCCCACCGCGATCCAGTCCCGCAGGAAGATCTCCTCCTGTTCCCAGGCGTACACGGCCTCGTCGTGGTAGGCGCGGGCGGGCAGGAGCGTCGCCTGGCGGAATGGCGCCCGGACCCGTGCAATCTCCTCGGGCGTGAACGGGGCGGGCGGGCGTGGGGCGGGCGCGGTGGACGGGACGACGGGCGGGCGCGGGACGACGGCCAAGGACGTGGACCTCCTGCGAAGTCAGCGGATCGTAGCGGAAGGTGCCGAAGGACGGAGCCGCGGCCTCTCGTGGTCGCGGCCCCATGGCGCGCTCCTCAGCCCAGCGGCACCGTCTGGTGCCAGGCCGGCACCTCCACCGGCAGTCCCAACGCCTCCACGCGCGGCGCGAGCGCCGCCTGCGCGGGCGGATCTCCGTGCACGAGGTACACGCGGGACGGGACGCCCGGATCCCCCGGCCGCCGGCCCCTGATGAACCCGCCCAGCCAGGCGAGCAGCTCCGGCTCGTCCGCGTGCGCGGAGAATCCGTCAAGCGACCGGATCGTCGCCCGAATCGGCATCTCGCGGCCATTGATCCGGGCCTTCTCCGCGCCGCGCATCAGGTGGCCACCCAGCGTGCCCTCGCCCTGGTAGCCCACGAACAGCACCGTGGCCGACGGGTCGTCCAGCAGCCGCTCCGCGTGCCCTACCGATCGCCCGCCCGTGAGCATCCCGTTGGACGCCACGATCACGTACGGCGGCGCGGCGCGCTGGATCTTCGCGGACTCCTGGACCGACCGGGTCACCGTCTGGGCCGGGTAGTCCAGCGGCGACTCGTGGGCAGCCAGCAGGGCGGCGGTCTCCTCGTCGTAGGCCTCGGGATGGGCGCGGTAGACGTCGGACGCGGCCTTGGCCATCGGCGAGTCCAGGAACAGTGGCAGCTCCGGGATCCGGCCAGCGCTCACCAGCCGGTCCAGCTCCCACACGATCTCCTGCGTGCGCCCGATCGCGAACGACGGGATGAGGAGCACCCCCCGCCTCCGGGCCGTGTCCCGGACGACGCTCGCGAGCGTCTCGACCGCCTGGTCCGCGGCCTGGTGCTCGCGCCCGCCGTAGGTTGACTCGCAGACGACCACGTCCGCCTCGGTGACCAGCGTCGGATCGCGGAGGATCGGCGTCCCCGGCCGCCCCAGGTCCCCGGAGAAGACGACGACCGTGTCTCGCCCGCCGCCGGGCGTCGTCAGCCGCAACCGCACGATCGAGGAGCCCAGGATGTGCCCGGCGTCGAGCAGCGTGACGTGGACGCCCGCGGCCACCTCCCGCTCGGCGTCGTAGGGGATGACCCGGAACAGCGGCAGCGTCGCCTCGGCGTCGTCCTCCGAATACAGCGGCGCGTCGAGGTCCAGGTCCACCTCGGGACCGGCGGCACGCAGCAGCTCCTCCGGGTCCGGCCCACCGGGGCTCTCGGCGCCCGTCGCGGCAAGGTCCAGCGCCACGTCGAACCGCCGCTCGTCGCGTGCATCGTTCTCGGCCGCCCGGTCGGGGTCCCGCCGGTCGCGCCGCGCGCCCCGCTTCGCGAACTCCTGCTGGAGCTTTGCGGAGTCCAGCAGCACGAGACGCGCCAGCTCGGCCGTCGCCGCCGTGCACACGATCGACCCGCGGAACCCCTCCCGCACCAGCAGGGGCAGCAGCCCGCAGTGGTCGAGGTGGGCGTGCGTCAGGACGACCGCGTCGACGGTCGCCGGATCCACGCCGAGCGGCACGCGGTTGCGCATCGATTCGGTGGGTCCGCCCTGGAACATGCCGCAGTCGATGAGGACGCGGGCGCGGCCCGTGTCCACGAGATGGCGCGACCCGGTGACCGTCCGCGCCCCGCCCAGGAAGGTGAGGTCCATGGGCGGATCGTGACACACCCGGCACGGGCGCGGCAGCCTTGTGCGGGCGCCGGGTACCATCGCCCTCGTGACCCCCGCCACCGATCGCTGGAGCCCCGGCACCGTCCTGCCGCGCCTTCCCGGCCTGGTCATCGGGCTGGCGCTGTTCGGCATCGGCATCGCGGTCATGGCCCGCGGCGGCCTGGGTCTCGGGCCGTGGGAGGCGTTCCACCAGGGCATCAGCCGTCTCACCGGCCTGGAGCTGGGCACCGTGAGCATCCTCGTGGGGATCCCGGTCCTGGCCGCCTGGTGGCCCCTCGGCGAGCGCCCGGGTGTCGGGACGCTGCTGAACATCGTGGGCATCGGGACCGCCACCAACCTGGCGCTGGCCGTCCTGCCGACCGCGACCTGGCTGCCGGCACAGCTGGCGATGATGCTCGGGGGCGTGGTGATCATCGCGATCGGCTCGGGCCTCTACCTCGCTGCGGATCTCGGGCCCGGACCGCGGGACGGCCTGATGACCGGGCTCCACGTTCGGTTCGGCTGGTCGATCCGGCGCGCGCGCACCGCCATCGAGCTGATCGTGCTGCTGGCCGGGTTCCTGCTGGGCGGGACGATCGGTCTCGGCACGGTCGTGTTCGCGCTGGGGATCGGTCCGCTGGTGCAGGTGACGCTGCGGGTGTTCGACCGTGAGGGCCGCGTCTCGCGGCGGCGGCGCGCGTCGATCGAGGCCCGTGGCGTCGTTGGGGAGTAGCCCGGTCAGCGCGGGTCGGGGCGTCGTCGGGGAGTAGACCGGGTCAGCGGTAGTCCGGTCAGCGCATCCGGTCCGGCGGCCGGCGCCGGCCCCGCAGGATGAACCCGTACGCCACCAGCGCGATGACCAGCGCGCCCATCAGCGCCGCCACCGGGCGCCCCTGGTCAGGCCCGTCATCGTGCCCGTTCCGGGCATCAGGGGAACGAGCCGCCGATGAGGCTGTCCACGGCGACCGCCGCGAACAGGATGGTCAGGTAACTGATCGAGAACCGGTACAGGCGGATCGCCTGCGCGAGCGACCCGTCCGGGGACGCGGCCTGCCGCCACAGCACGAACGCCCGCCACAGGAACATGGCGCCCAGCACCACGGCGACCACCAGGTAGACGAGGCCCATCTTCGCCACCGCGAAGAAGATCAGGCTGATGGCAACCAGGAGGATCGTGTACAGCCCGATCTGGCGGGCGGTCTCGGGCACGCCCTTCACCACCGGCAGCATCGGCACGCTGGCCGCCTCGTAGTCCTTGCGGATCCGCAGGGCCAGCGCCCAGAAATGCGGTGGTGTCCAGTAGAAGACGAGGGCGAACAGGAGCAGCGCCGGGACCTCGACGTGCCCGGTGACCGCCGCCCAGCCGATGACCGGCGGCAACGCCCCGGCGGCCCCGCCGATGACGATGTTCTGGGGTGTCGTGCGCTTGAGCATGATCGTGTAGACGACGACGTAGAACGCGATCGCAAGCAAGGTCAGGAACGCGGCGACCAGGTTGACGAAGAACGCCATCATCGAGATGGAGATGATGCCCAGGGCCAGCCCGAAGACCACGGCGTTCTCGGGCGGCACGTCGTTGGCGGGCAGCGGCCGGCGACGGGTGCGGACCATGAGGATGTCGATGTCGCGGTCCAGGTACTGGTTGATGGCGTTCGCCGAGCCTGCCGCGAGCGAACCCCCGAGCATCGTCCAGAACACAAGACGGAACCACTCGGGGACGTTCATCCCCGGGAGATCGCGGGTGGCCAGGACCATGGCCGGGATGGTGGTGATCAGCAGCAGTTCGATGATCCGGGGCTTGGTCAGCGCGATGTACGCGCGGACGGTGTCAGAGCGGTGCGAACCGGGGGCTGTCAAGGCATCCTCACCCGGACCGGCGCCGTCGCCGCGTCCCTCGCTCGTCGGGGGCGGGGTCGTGGTGACCGTCTCCGGCCCGGCGGCGAGGCGCGCCTCGTAGTACGCGGCCACGGCCAGCGCGACCGTGATCCCCCAGATGACGGACCCGAGCGCAAGGTGGATGGTCTGGGTCCACTCCTCGAGATCGGTCAGGATCTGGAGCCCGCCCACCAGGGCCTGGAGCGGGAACAGGATGGCAGCGGTCACGCCCAGCCGCACGAGCGCGGGCCGCGGGCGCTGCGTCCGCCACGCGGCCCAGGCGGTGGCGACGACGATCAGGCCCACCACGACGGCCACCCAGCGGTGCAGGACGTGGGCCGTGTTCATGTCCGTCAGGGCCGGGAACAGGCCGCCGTCCATCAGCGGCCAGTCGGAGAAGACGTACCACTGCGAGGTCGCCGTCACGTTGGAGCCGAACAGCAGGAGGGCGAAGGTCGCCGCGGCGCTGAAGGCCGCGAGGAGCGTGAACCGCTGGCTGGCCCCGCGCCCGGCGATGCGGGCCGGGTAGGAGCTGCGCATGAACAGGTAGACGAGCAGGCCCAGGAGCGCCATTGCGGCGGCAAGGTGGGCCGTGACGGACTCGCCGGAGTTGTTGAGGCGGACCGTCTCACGGCCGAGCCACGCCTGGTACACCACGAGCGCGACCGTGGCGATGCTCGGCCACAGGATCGAGCGGCGATCGCGGTGGTCCTTCCAGGCGAGGAATGCGACGCCCAGGATCAGGAACCCGATCACCGCCGCGACGGTCCGGTGCCACCACTCGAGCCAGGCCTTGTAGTCGTCGGTCGGCGGGATCCACGCCCCGTGGCAGGTCGGCCAGTCCGGGCAGCCCATGCCGGAGCCGGTCGCGCGGACGACCACGCCGAGGGTGACGAGGAGCACGGTCGCCACGAGGGTGACGGCAGCGAGCTTCTGGAAGCGGGTCACGGGTGGAGCGTGGGTCCTCCGGGGGCACGGGGATCGGGTACGGGCGTTGGGTCACGACGAGGCTGGGCCGGGATGCGGGCCCATAGTAGGGCCTCGGCGCGTCGGGGCGCGTCGGGCTACCCTCCCGGGATGCGCCGCCTCGTCCTCGTCCCCGCCGTCCTCGCCCTGCTTGCCGTCGGCGTGGCCGGCTGTGGCAACACCGGCCCCGCGGGTCCCTCAGCGGCGGCGACTCCGGCCACCGCGCCGGGCGACGGGGCCGGAGCCTCGGCAGGCACCGGTGGGCCCACGGTGATCCCCCTGATCATCAGCGGGCAGCAGGTCGTGGGACCCAACCGGTTCCTGTTCTCGTTCCTGGACCCGGAGACCAATCTCCCGGCGGCCGCCCCGGACCGCACCGCCTCCGTGGCCTTCGTCGCGCCGGGAGAGACGGACCCCGGGACCGCCGTGACAGCGGAGTTCGTGTGGGCGATCCCGGGCACCCGCGGCGACTACATCGCGAAGGTCGACTTCGGGTCCGCCGGCGACTGGAAGGCGATCTTCATCACGGAGGCGCCCGGCAGCCCGGAGGAAGCGATCGGCGTCGAATTCCAGGTGGCGCAGGACGGCGTGACGGTCGCCGTCGGCGAACGGGCGCCGGCCTCGAAGACACCGGTCGCCGCCGATGTCGGCGGTGACCTGCGCAGGCTGTCCACGGACCTGCACCCGGACCCCGCGTTCTACCAGGTGTCGGTCCACGACGCGCTGGCCCGGCGCACGCCGTTCGTGCTCGCGTTCGCGACACCGGCGTTCTGCAGGAGCGCCCAGTGCGGACCGACGCTCGAGCTCGTCAAGGCAGTGGCCAGGACGTCGCCGTCATCGGTCACCTTCATCAACGTGGAGCCGTACCAGCTGGCGTACACGGAGGAGCGCCTCCAGCCGGTGCTGGACGCCGCCAACCAGCTGCAGCCGGTCGAGTCGGTCAACGATTGGGGCATCCTCACGGAGCCGTGGGTGTTCGCGGTCGACCGCAACGGGATCGTCCGCGGCTCGTTCGAGGGCGTGGTCACCGAGCAGGAGCTGAAGGCCGTGATCGAGGAGATCGCCCGCTCCTGATCAGGCCGAGGCGTCCTCGAGGCGGTAGACGACCAGGCGGTCGCCCTCGGTGAGAAAGAAGACGCGGACCGGATCGGAGCTTGCCAGGTGATCCGCGAGGTGTCCGGGCGGGAACTCCACGCCGTTGTCCAGCGTGCCGATTTCGAAGTCGAGCTGAACCCCGTCGGCCGTGCGGAGCCTGAAGCCCCTCACCTTGGTCAGCCCCTGGGCCGTGACGCCCAGCACCACCCCGGTCACGGGCGAGGCGGGGATGGCGGGAGTGCCATCGGGCGTGGACTCGGGCGTGGACTCGGGCGTGGACTCGAGCCAAGCAGGCGTGGCAGGAGCGACGGGCGTTGGCGTTGTCATCTGCGACGGCGTGGCGGCGGGTCCGCAGCCCGTGAGACCGAGCGCCAGCGCCACGACGATGGCCGGCGTCGCACCCGCCCTCGCGGGCATCACGCGGGAGACATCCCCGTGCCGCTGCTGCCGGGCTTGATCGCGGGCTCCCCGGCCGCGCACCGTGGACAGGTGGCCGCGCCGGGGTCGTAGGTGGGGAGCTCCAGTTGCCAGAGAGCGCGGAGCGGGTAGACGCGGCCGGTGGCGGGCGAGGTGATCGCCGCCAGGCCGCCGGAGCGGTCCACGATGACCGCGCACTCGACGATCTCGCCGCCCATCGCCTCCACGGCCGGGATCATCGCCATCAGCGAGCCGCCCGTGGTGAGGATGTCGTCCACCAGGAGGACGCGCTCGCCGGGGGTGATCATGAAGCCGCGACGGAACTCACGGCGGGGGGCGCCGCCGTCGGGCGAGGCCACCTCCTCGGCGAAGATCGCCCGGGTCCCCAGTTGGCGGCCGGTCTCGAACGCAAGCATCACGCCGCCCGTGGTGGGCCCCGCGACGAGGTCCACGTCCGGTGGCCCGCCCTCGCGGCGGTGGGAGGCGGCCCAGAACCCGCACAGCTCGCTCGTGGCGGCGGGATCCTGGAGCACCTGGAACTTCTCCAGGTAGGCGCCGGAGTGGCGCCCGCTCTTGAGCGTGAAGTGGCCCTCCCTGAGGGCGCCGGCGGCGCGGAAGAGAGCCTCAGTGCGGGCGGCGACGGCGCGCCGGGCCGTCTCCTCGAGGGTGCGCTTCAGGGTGGTCATCGACGTGATTCTAGGCGCCGGACCCGGGAGACGCCCCGTAGCGGCTCGCCGTGTACTCGGCAAGCCGCCGGGCCCAGGCTTCGATCATCGGTGCCGCGAAGTGCGTGACCTCCCAGGCGGCGACGATCGGGATGAACAGGCTGCCCCCGGTGGCCTCGATCGTCATCGAGTGGAGGCCGTAGCGCGCATCGTCGGAAACGATCGCGATGCCGGCGCCACCGGCGGCGAGGGTCTGCGCCACCGCAGACAGGTGGGCTTCGCCGGCCGCCTGATACTTGAGCCCTGCTGCGGCGACCGCCTGGTCGAAGACCCGGCGCGTCCCGTGCTCGGTGGTCACCAGCACGAGCGGCTCCTCCAGGAGTTCCTCGAGCGGGATCCGCTCACGGCCATACCAACGGTGCGCGGCCGGTACCTGGGCCAGGATCGAGAAACGCGCCAGCGGCAGCGACGCCAGCTCGCCGGGCGGCGGGCCCACCGACACGCCGAGGTCCGCATCCCCGGACCGGATGATCCGGAAGACGGCGAGGGAAGGCGCATCGCGGACCGTGACCTTGAGCGCTTCCGCCCCCAGCGTCGCCAGGTATGGCCCGATCACATCGACGATCGTGATATGCGGCGCGACGACGGACAGACCGGCCGCCCGCGAGGCGTCCAGATCACGCATCGCCGCCTCGGCAGCGTCGGAGCGCGTCACGAGGTCGCGGGCCAGCGGGACGAACTGGCGTCCGGCGGGCGTCAGGCGCAACCGCCCGTCGGTGCGATCGAACAGGCCGCGACCCAGCGACGCCTCAAGCCCCCGGATCTGGCGGGACAGGGACGGCTGCGCCACACTGAGCACAGCCGAGGCGCGCGTGATGGAGCCCTCGTCCACGACGGCGAGGAAGTAGCGCAGCAGCCGGACTTCCATGCGACCCCTTCCTGTGGGCACATACCCCTGAGGCATGGGCGCTGACCACGGAAGTATTGGACGCGAGTGCCCCAGATGGCAACACTGCGCCCATCAGGTGAGGTGCCGGTCCCCTGCCGCGCCCGGCGCCGCCCGACCCTCGATCAAGGGAGTTCCATGCACGCGGACCCGTCCCAGCCCCCGACCATAGCCTCACGGCTGATCGTCATGCTCGCTGCTGGCGCGCTCGTTGTCGCCGCATGCGGTTCGAGCAGCACCACGCCGGCGCCGACCACCTCCGGCCCGACCCCGGCCCCCGCAGATTCCACGGCCCCGACAACCGCGCCGACGCCGGCCGGGCCGGTGGTCCTCAAGGTCGCCGCGACCGCGAACATCACGACCTGGGACCCTGTGAAGTCATTCTCGACCGAGGCTCTCTACCTCGCCAACATCTACGAGCCGCTGCTCCGGGTCAACCCGCCGGGCGCGGCCGAGCAGTTCACGCCGGTCCTTGCCGAGAGCTGGACCTCCACTGCCGACGGCACAGGCTGGACCTTCAAGCTCCGCGCCGGAGTGACCTTCCACGATGGTGAGCCGCTGACCGCCGACGCCGTGAAGCAGTCGATCGAGGCCGGAGCCACCAAGGGCGGCGCGTCGTTCATCTGGGCCGCGCTCGACACGGTGACGGCCGTCGACCCGCTGACCGTCGAGATGAAGCTCAAGTACGCGGCCCCGATGGACCTCGTCGCCTCCTCGCTCTACGGCGCCTGGATCATCAGCCCCAAAGCACTCGCCGCGGCTGCCGCAGACGAGAAGTACTTCGAGTCCGGGGTCGCCGCCGGCACGGGCCCGTATACGATTGAGTCCTATACGCCCGACAAGGAAGTCCTGCTCACGAAGTTCGACGGCTACTGGGGCGGCTGGTCGGACATCACGCATTACGACAAGGTGTTGGTGTCGATCACGCCCGAGGCGGTCGTCCAGCAGCAAATGCTCGACGGCGGCGAGGTGGACATCGCGCTGTCACTGCCGCTCGAGAACGTTGCCGCGTACAAGGACAAGCCTGACTTCACGTTCATCGACGAGCCGTCGTTCTTCAACTACGTCGGCTTCTTCAACACCGCGCGCAAGCCGTTCGACAACGTCAAGGTCCGCCAAGCGCTGTCGTACGCGATCCCCTACGCCGACATCATCACCGTGGGCGTACAGGGCTACGGCACCCAGTCACGCGGGCCGGTGCCCGAAGGCGTGTTCCCGTGGTCCGCGGACGTCCCGCAGTACAGCCAGGACCTGGACAAGGCAAGGGCCCTGCTCAAGGAAGCCGGGTACGAGAACGGCGGGTTCAAGATGAACCTGACCTACGCGGCCGAAAACCAGAACCAGGCCCGCTTCGCTCCCCTCATCAAGGAGGCCTACGCGAAGCTGGGCGTCGAGGTCACCATGACCCCCATCGCCTTCAACCAGCAGTGGGAGCAGGCGAAGGGCGACGAGGCCGGCCGGCAGGACATGTTCCTGCTGCTCTACTGGCCGACATACAGCGACGCGGGGTCAGACAACCTGTGGTCGATGTTCCGCAGCAGCGAGAAGCCGTTCTTCAACCTCTCGTACTGGAAGAGCGACGCGTTCGACAAGCTGGTGGACGATGCCATCGCGCTGACCGCCACGCAGCGCGACCTCGCACAGACGAAGTACACGGAGGCGATGAAGCTCCTCGTGGACCAGGCCCCCGGCCTGTTCTTCTACGACACCCGGTTCGTCACCGCGATCTCCAAGCGGGTGGGCGGGTTCCAGTACAACCTGAACTACCCGTTTGCCCAGTTCTTCTATCCGATGCATCCGGCGGGCTGATCCCCGATCCTCGCGGCGCCGGGCCGGCATGATCGCGTCCGGCGTCGTTCCTCCCTCCCATACCGACCGGACGACGCCGTGACCCGGTTCCTCCTGCACAGGCTGGCCGGCTCTGCGATCGTGCTCCTGGGGCTGTCCGTGATCACGTTCGCCTTGGCGCGCGTGGTTCCCTCCAATCCGGCCGCGGTCTACATCGGCCCGAAGGCACGCCCTGAGGACATCGAGCGAGTGGCCCGCGAGCTGGGTCTCGACCAGCCGCTGCCGATCCAGTACCTGACCTACATGCGCGACATGCTGACGGGTGACTGGGGCATCTCGATCGGCACCAAGCGACCGGTTCTCGACGAGATCATCGTCAGGCTCCCGGCGACCCTGGAGCTCATCTTCGCCGCCATGGTCCTCGCTATTCCGGCGGGCATCCTGCTGGGCGTCCTTTCGGCGCGCTGGCAACATCGGCCGCCGGACCTCGCGGTGCGCCTCATCTCGATCGTTGGCGTTTCGCTCCCGGCATTCTGGCTCGGCCTCCTCCTGCAGGTCCTGTTCTTCCGGACCCTCCACCTACTACCGCTCACGGGACGGGTGGATCCGGACCTGCGGTTCACGGCTCCCATCGCGGATCTCACCGGGTTCCACATGCTCGACACCCTTGTCACCGGCAACTGGGTCGCCATGCAGGACGTTGCGCTCCACCTGGTGCTCCCGGCACTGACGCTGGCCGCCTATCCGATCGGGCTGATCGCCCGGATGACCCGCGCTTCGATGCTCGAAGCCCTGGGCCAGGACTACGTTCGGGCTGCTCGTGCGGCAGGGATCGCGGACCGCCTGATCATCTACCGGCTCGCCCTCAAGAACGCACTCATCCCGGTCACCACGGTCGTGGGCCTGACCCTCGCCTACTCCCTGACCGGCACCTTTTTCGTCGAGGTCGTCTACAGCTGGCCGGGCCTCGGGACGTTCGCGGTCAAGGGCCTCCTGAACCTCGACTACCCGGTCGTCATGGGCATCACGCTGTTCGGCGCTACTGGGTACGTCGTGATCAACCTGGCCGTTGACCTCGCCCAGTCCTGGCTGGACCCGCGAACCCGGCTGGTGGCCTGATGACGGTTGAGGTGCTCCGGCCCGCCGCGATCACGCCCCGGGCAGGGCTCGTCCGCCGCTTCCGCCGATCGGTCCTCTCCGACCCGCTGGCCCTGACCGGTCTCATCGTGATCGGGCTGCTGGTCGTCCTGGCGGTCCTCGGGCCGTGGATCGCGCCGTACCCGGACCAGGGCGAGGGCCAGAGCAACGTCCCCGCGAGGATGCTGGCCCCCAGCCTCGAGCATCCGTTCGGCACCGACGGCCTCGGTCGCGACATGCTGAGTCGCGTGATCTTCGGAGCGCGCCCGGCGCTCGCGGTGTCGCTGCTGGTCGTCGGGCTTGCGATCCTCATCGGTGTCCCGCTGGGCGCACTGGCGGGCTACCGCCGAGGTCGCCTGGATGCCGTGATCATGCGCATCACGGACCTGTTCCTGGCGTTTCCGCCCCTGCTGCTGGCGATGGCGATCGTGGCCGCCCTCGGCCCTGGCCTGGAGCACGCGGCCCTGGCCCTGGCGATCTCGTGGTGGCCCTGGTATGCGCGGCTGGCTCGGGGTACCGCGCTTTCGCTGCGCGAGCGCGCGTTCGTTGAGGCCGCCCGCTCGATGGGCGTCGGCGACCTCGCGATCCTGCGCCGCCACGTCGTCCCGAACTCGCTGGCGCCAATCCTCGTCCAGGCCACGATCGACATCGGGACGGTCATCCTCGCCGCCGGATCCCTGGCGTTCCTGGGTCTCGGTGCGTCCCCGCCCGCGCCGGATTGGGGCCTGATGGTTGCCGACGGCCGCACGTTCATCCTGGACCAGTGGTGGCTGTCGGCCTTCCCCGGCCTCGCCATCTTCGTGGCCGTCCTCGCGTTCAACCTGGTCGGCGACCTGCTGCTTGACCTGCTCGATCCCCGAGGAACCCGATGAGCGCGCCGCTGCTCGCCGTCAGCGACCTCGCTGTCCGGTTCGTCACCCGCGATGGCAACACGACGGGCCTGGACGGCGTGAGCCTCGAGGTGGGGCAGGGCGAGATCGTGGGCCTCGTGGGCGAAACCGGTTGCGGCAAGACGCTGACCGGCCTGTCCATCCTCGGGCTGCTCCCGCGCTCGGCGCAGGTCGCCCGCGGATCAATCCGGCTCGAGGGTCGTGAGCTCCTCGGTCTGCTCGACGGCGAGCTGCGCCGGATCCGCGGCTCGAGCGTCGGCATGGTGTTCCAGAACCCGGCGTCGGCATTCAACCCGGTGTTCCGTCTCGGAACCCAGATGCGGATGGCGCTGGCTGCCCACGAGCGCCTGCCGAAGGCGGAGGCGGAGGCGCGGATCCGTGAGACCCTCGCGGAGGTCGGCCTGCCGGAGGCGGACCGCGTGCTGCGCGCCTACCCGCACCAGCTCTCGGGCGGCATGCTCCAGCGGGCGATGATCGCCGAGGCGCTGCTGTGCCGCCCCCGGCTGCTGATCGCCGACGAGCCGACCACGGCCCTGGACGTCACGATCGAAGCCCAGATCCTCCGCCTGATCCGTCGCCTCCAGGAGACCCGCGGCTTCAGCGTGCTGTTCATCACGCATGATCTGGGCGTGGTGCGGGCCGTGAGCGATCGAGTGGTCGTGCTGTACGCGGGGCGCGTCGCGGAGTCGGCGACCACGGCGACGCTGTTCGAGGAACCCGAGCACCCGTACACGCGCGGGCTGATTGCCGCGGTCCCCCACGCGGCCGCACGGCGGAAGGAGGCCCTGGCGTCGATCCCCGGGACGGTGCCGGCGGACGTCGGGTCCGTCGAAGGATGCGCGTTCGCGCCTCGCTGTCCGATCGCGGTTGACCGCTGTCACCTCGAACAGGCGCTGGTCCGGGACGTCGGCTCCGGCCACCTCGCCGCATGCCATCTCGCCGGCCGTGGGGCCATCCTGTGAGCTCGCCCGTGCTGCCGGCACCCGGGTCCGCCAGCAGCCCCGCCGGATCCACGGCGTCCGCCCCGTCGCTCGTCCGCGTCCGCGGCCTCGAGAAGGTGTTCCGCGCCGACGGCCACATCGTGCGCGCGGTCGCCGGCGTCGATCTCGACATCCGGGAGGGCGAGGTGCACGCCCTGGTCGGCGAGTCCGGGTCGGGCAAGACGACCCTGGCCCGCTGCATCCTGCGCCTGGTCGAGCCGAGTGCGGGCTCGGTCGAATTCGACGGGCACGATGTGCTGCGGTTGCAGGGCAGCGGCCTCCGGGCACTCCGGCGCGAGATGCAGGTGGTCTTCCAGGACCCGGTCGGGTCCCTTGATCCGCGACTGAACGTGCTGGACCTCGTGGCCGAGCCGATCCGCACCCACCTGCGGCCCGCGCGGGGCTCCCTCGAGCCCACCGTTCTCGAACTGCTCGAGGGGGTGGGCCTTGCGCGGCGCCACCTGGACCGGCGGCCGCACGAGCTCTCCGGAGGCCAGTGCCAGAGAGTGGCCATCGCCAGGGCCCTGGCCCTCAAGCCGCGGCTGCTGGTCCTTGATGAGCCGACGTCGGCCCTCGACGTCTCCGTCCAGGCACAGATCCTGAACCTTCTCCTGGAGCTGCGCGCGCGGCACGGCCTGACCTACCTGCTGATCTCGCACGACCTGGGGGTCGTCCGGCACCTGAGCGACCGGGTTTCGGTGATGTACCTCGGCCGCATCGTGGAACGGGCCGATGCCGACGCCGTCTTCGACCATGCCCGGCATCCCTATTCGCGGGCGCTTCTCGCGGCGGTCCCCGACATTGGCGGCAGGGCGCGTCCGGCGCTGATCCAGGGGGATCCGCCGAGCCCGGCAGCCCCGCCGCCCGGCTGCCCGTTCCATCCGCGCTGCTGGCTCCGGGAGAGGCTGCCCGACCCGTCGATCTGCGCGACGACGGTCCCGCCCGCGGTGGGTGAAGGCGTCCGCGCCGCGTGTCTCTTCCCGGACCGGGTCTCGGCCGCGCTGGCCGAGACGGCTGCGAGCGTCGGCGACGCGACGGGCGCCGATGACACGATCCCCTCAGGCGACGCCGTGACTCGCGCCAACTGGCAGGATCCTCCCTACCTGCGCTGGGCCTACGTCCACATCCCGGAGATCCTCGAGGCCACCCGGGTCCCGCGTGGCGGTCCCGTCTCCCCACTGCCACGCGCCGAACGGAACCTCGACGGCGTGTCCTTCACGGTCCGCGGCGAGCGCCACACCATCGGCGAGATGGTCGCGGCGACCACTACCGATGGCTTCCTGGTGTTGCACCGGGGTCGCATCCTCATGGAGCGCTACGGCGGGGCGATGAGCGAGAGCACCCCGCACCTGCTGCAGTCCGTGTCCAAGTCGCTGACCTCGGGGCTTGCCGGTGCGCTGGTGGGCGCGGGCCGCCTGGACCCGGACGCGCCCGTGACCCGGTATGTGCCGGATCTGCGTGGCGGCTCGTTCGAAGGCTGTTCCGTCCAGGACCTCCTCGACATGCGGGCTGGCACCCGCTTCTCGGAGGCGTACGAGAATCCCGATGCCGACATCCGCCTCAGCGAGCAGGTCGCCGGGTGGCGGCCGAGGACGCGGCCGGGTCTGCCGCCGGACCTCTACGCGTACATGACCGGCCTGCAGAACCAGGGCCCTCACGGCGGTCCGTTCGAATACCGCTCGATCCTCACGGACGTCCTCGGGTGGGTCCTGGAACGGGCTGGCGGCGATTCCTTCGCGAACCTGTACGCCCGGCACATCTGGATCCCGCTGGGCGCGGAGCGGGATGCCGCGATCACCGTGGACCGCGGGGGCGCCGCACTGGCCGACGGCGGCCTGTGCGTGACGCTCCGGGACCTCGGCCGCTTCGGGCTGATGCACCTGCGCGGCGGGTTGATCGACGGACGACGGGTGCTGCCAGAGGGCTGGACGGCGCGTGTCGGCGTGCCTCGACCCGACTTGGTCGCCGCATTTGGCGACGCGCTCGCCTACCCCGGCGTCGCGACGCCGTCGTCGCACTACCACGACCAGTGGTGGGTCTTTGACGCGGACCGCGGGATCTACGGCGGGATCGGCATCCACGGACAGGCGCTGGTCATCCACCGGCCGGCCGACGCGGTCATCGTCAAGCTGTCGACACACACCGACCCCTTGGACCGTGAGAAGCACGAGCTCGCCCTCGCAGCCGCGGTGGCGCTCGGCGACACACTCGAACGGGAGGCATAGGCGAGGGATCGGCGAGACAACAGGACCCGGCCCCCCGATCGCGGCGTCAGGCCGTCAGCGCGCCCAGGAGCGAGTCCCAGCCCGCGAGGTACGCGTCCACGTCCTCGTCCGGCGCCGGCACGGCGCACAGCGGGCCCGCACCAACGATCGCCTCCCACACGCCCCGGTTCGCCAGCCAGACCCGGATCAGGCGGGTGAGCATCTCGTCCGCGGCGGCGCGCCCCTCGGCACCGTTGCGGATGGGCGTCGCCCGGAACGTGTAGCCGGAGCGGGGCCCCAGGTGGTGGACGTGCCACGGCAGCCCGTGCACCCCCACGGACGCCCGCATCCCGCCGGCCAGCCGGGCGCCGAGGCGCTGCGGGTGGGCGTAGGCCTCGGGCGTGAGGATCTCGGTCATGACCGCACGTGCCGCCGCCATGGCCAGCGCGTTACCGAAGATCGTGCCGCCGGTGGCGACGAGGTTGGCGCGCTCGCCGTCAGGGCCCTTGCGCTGGTCCAGGACGCCGGCGATCTCGTCGGTCATGCCCCAGGCGCCAAAGGGGAGGCCGCCGGCGATGGACTTGCCGATGGTGACGAGGTCCGGCCGCAGCCCCCACTTCATGGTGAGCCCGCCCGGGCCAACGACCTGCGTGTGGGTCTCGTCGATCGCCAGGAGCGTGCCGGTCTCGCGCGTGAGCCGCCGCAGCTCGGCGTGGAAGCCGTCGTCGGGCAGGAGGAGCCCGATGTTGCTTGGTGATCGCCGGCTACGTCAGCACGACCGCGATGTCGAGCCGCTCCAGCGCCCGGGCCAGCGCGCCGACGTCGTTGAACGGGACCAGGACCGTGCCGCTCGCCGTGTCCGCCGGGACGCCTCGCTCCTCCGGCACCACCCGGCCGTCGTCGTCCAGCTCGACCACGGCCTCGTCGAAGTGGCCGAGGTACTTGCCGTCGAACATGAGCACGCGGTCCCGGCCGGTCACGACGCGGGCGACGCGGATCACCTCGGTGTTGGCGTGCGTCGCGGAGCTCGTGTACTGCCACTTCGGGAGGCCGAAGCGGTCCCGGAGCAGCTCCGACACGACGATGGCGTCCTCGGTCGGCAGCAGGAACTGGTTGCCGCGGGCGATGCGGTCGCTGACGGCGCGGACCAGCGGCTCCGGCGCGTAGCCGCAGAACATCGACATGTGGGCGATGTTGGTGTGGTCCGTGGCGCCACGGGATCGCCGCTCGGAGCCAGACGAGCACCGAAGCCGGCATCAGCGCGCGTACTCGGCCCCGCGCGTGGACGGTGGCCCGCTGCGCGAGGGCAGCGCCGTCCCCACCAGGTCCGCCACCGCGCTCATGCCCCGGGACCGGCACGTATCGGCAAGCTCGTCCGCCAGGCGGACCGGCAGCATCGGGTCAGCGAGCGCCGCCACCCCCACGCCCACCGCGGAGGCGCCGCATGCGAGGAGGTCCAGCACATCGGCAAGGGAACACACGCCGCCGATCCCGATGATCGGGATGTCCACGACCTGGGCGATCTCGTACACGGCGCGCAGGGCGATGGGCTTCAGCGCCGGTCCGCAGATCCCGCCGTACCCGCTCCCCAGCGCCGCACCGCGCCGGTCCGCAACGGGGAGGAACCCCGGCAGCGTGTTGATCGCGCTGATCGCGTCCGCACCCGCCGCCTCCACCGAGCGCGCCACGGAACGAATGTCAGCGGCGGCCGCGGAAAGCTTGGCGATGACCGGGAGGTCCGTGGCCCGTCGGACCGCGCCGACCGCCGACGCCGCGGCGTCCGCGTCCATCGCAAACACGATGCCGCCGCGGCCACCCGTCCCGCACGACAGGTTCAGCTCGATCCCCGCCACGCCCGGCACCCCCTCCAGCCGTCGCGCCATCTCCGCCAGCTCGCCGGCGGTCTCCCCGCACAGGTTCAGGATCACCGGGACCGGCCACTTCGCCCACGTCCCGGCGTAACGGTCCAGCACCGCATCGATGCCCGGGTTCTGCACGCCCACCCCCACCAGGAGCCCGGCCGGCACCTCCGCCAGGCGCGGCCCCGGGTGCCCGCTCCTGGGCTTGAGCGTGGTGCCGCGCGTCACGATCCCGCCGATCCTCGACAGTTCCACGAGGTCCGCGACCTCCGCGCCGTACCCGAAGGGTCCCGCCGCCGCGATCACCGGGTTGGGCAGGACGACGCCACGCCCCAGGTCCACCTCAAGGTCAACCGGCCGCCCGCCGAGCGCGTCGAGCGAGGGCTCCGCCACGGGGTCGATGCCCGGGCCGCGCCGGACGCCGGTCGGCGAGCCCGGGCCCGAAGACCCCGCCGCTCCCGGAGACCGTGTCGTCACCGAGGACCCCGGCCCGCGCGGCCTGTGCGGCGCCGCCTTGATCGCCGGCTTGACCACGCGGACCGTCGGCGTTCGCATCGTCCGGCCACCCGGCACCGCCTTCCGTCGCGCCTTCACGGCGTCGCACCCGACCGGGGGCCCGGCAGGGGCGTCACGAGACCCGCTCCCAGTCCAGCTCGTCCGCGGCGAAGGCCGGGCCCTCGCGGCACACGCGCACCGTGCCGTCCCGGCCGGGCACCACGCATCCAAGGCACGTTCCGGCGGCGCACCCGATCGTCTGGTCCAGCCCCACCTGGAGGAACGACTTGCGGCGCGCCTCCGGGGAGCCCGCCGGCACCGGCCGGCCACCGCCCCGCTTGCGTCCCAGGCTGGCGACCCCGAGCCGGCCCCGCCGCCCCGCCGCCAGCCGCGTCATCTCCGCCAGCAGGACCCACGAGCCGGCGGCGAACGCCTGGTCCGCCCATCCTTCGTACTCCAGGACGAGGTCCACGACCGGACCCCGGTGCCCCAGGCTTCCGTCCGCGGTGGCGACGACGTACTCCACCTCGTCAGGCAGCAGGCTGGACGGGTAGACCTCGCCGGAGGTGGCGGCGCCGTACAGCAGGACGATCGAGCGGACGTCCCGGATGGCCTCGTCGATGAGCAACCGGAGGCTGGCGATCGACGCACCCTCCGCCACGAGGAGGAGGTGACGCGACCGCGAATCGACCTCGAACGGCCGGCCCAGCGGCCCGGTCATGTCGGCGCGGTCCCCGGGACGCAGGCCGCGGAGCCAGGCGCCGGTCGTGCCGGAGCCCGGGACCTGGATCGTCAGCGTGCCGCTGGCGGCATCGGTGGTGGTGATGGGGTACGGGCGGCGCAGCGGCAGGCCGCCTGCCTCGACGGTCCGGACATGGACGACCTGTCCCGCCCGGGCCCCCGAGACGATCGTCGGGACGTGCCACGACGCCAGCCACTGGCCGGTCAGGATCTCGCGGCGCTCGACGAGCTCCGCGCCGACGGGGCGCACGGGTGGTCCGGAAACCTCGCCGGTGGGTGCGAGAGAGGCCTAGCGGCGTTCGCCGCCCTCTGGCGCGACGTCGTCGGCTCTCTTGTCCTCGGGCACATTGTCCCCGGCCGCGACGTCGTCGGCGTCCTCGACGGCGTCCTCGTCCTCGAGGTCGTCCTCGTCCTCGTTCTCGAGGTCGGGGGCGATCGCCGGGAAGGCTTCGGCCAGCGCGTCGGCCAGGTCGCCGAAGACGTCCGTGGGATCGTAGTACTCGACGATGTCGTCAGGCCCGGTCAGCTTGCGCCACTCGCCGTCGCCGTCCTCCGGGAGCACCTCGGCGCGGAAGCGGCCGTTGCCGCCCAGCACGAGCCGCTCGTCCTCGTCGTCCACGATGATCAGGTCGCCGAGCTGCTCGATCACCCGGGTCGCCGCCTCCTCGAACTGGTCGATGAGGTTGGCCTCGCTCCGCTGGCTCCGCTCCTGGAAGTCGAGCGCCAGGTTGTAGAGCGCGAGGGCGGCCGACTCCTCGTCGTCCGCCTCCAGCACCGGCGCCCGGCCCGCGGCCCATTGCTCGGCGGCACCGGCGTAGCCCGCGTCGTCGCCCAGGCCCACGGCCTCCTCCGGGGAGACGCCCGCGGCGCCGAAGAGGTCATCGGTGGCGGTGGGCTCGGCCGGGAACCCGGCCGCCTCACGAGCGGCTTCCGTGAAGGCCGCGTAGATCTCGGCCGGGTTGTAGAGCTCGATCAGCTCCGACGCCGTCTCCACGACCTCGGTGTCCGAGACCCACTCGCCGGTGTCGGCATCCTCGTAGCGGCTGCGGACGCGGAACGTGCAGTCGGGCGCCACCGACAGGTAGTCGGGGTCGTCGTCGATCAGGGTCAGCCCGCCAAGCTGGCTGATTCTGTCCCGGTTGCGGTCCAGGAACTTCGCCAGCTGCTCCGTCGCCTGGACGATGAAGTCCGTGCGCTCAAGGCCGGCGTCGTTGGCGAGCTCGCCGAGCATGTCGTTGCGGCCTGCGTCCATTCGATCGCCTCCTTCAGCCGTGGTACTCGAGGTCCGCTCCGAGCCGCTCCCGGAGGAACATCGAGTGATGCCGTTCAAAGATCCACTCACCGGCCCGGTGACCCAGCGCCCGGGTCGCCTCGTCAGCCTCGAGGCGATCGAGCGTCCCGTAGTCCGGCAGGTCCAGCAGGATGACGTTGTCGAAATCCCAGCCGTGCGCCACGTTGTACCAGCCGATCAACCGGATCCCGAACTTGTCGTGGTACTCCTGCATCTGGCGCGGGAAGAGCGTCTTCATGAAGAACTTGAAGAATGGATCCCTGCCGCGGCGGACGGAGAAGAAGGTCGCGAGAACGGGCACGGAGCGGTCTGCCTCCCTGGGAACCCTGAACGTGGGGCCGCGGCTATTCTCGCATGCCCGGGCGGGTTGCCCCCGGGTCCGCGGGCGGGTCCTGCAGGACGGGGTCGGGGGCCGGCTCGGGGGCCGGCTCGGGGGCCGGTTCGGGGGCCGGTTCGGGGGCCGGTTCGGTGACGGGTTCGGTGACGGGTTCGGGGGCGGCCGCATCTTCCAGCTCACCGACCGTCATCGTGGGACTGGCGAGCGGGCGATGGCGGCCCCCATCCCGGCGGTCCGCGGCCACGAGGCGGAGCAGGAAGATGACCGTCTGGCCCGCGAACAGCAGCAGGACCAGGACCAGGAGCAGCAGCACGGCGCTGACCGCCGCGGGCCACCCCCACGAGACGGACAGCGGGGTGAGGACCAGCAGCACCAGCAGCAGCCCGGCCTGAAAGCGGAAGCAGCCGAGGCCGGGGCCGCGCTCGGCGTCGAGGGGTTCGCCCTTGTAGCCGACGGGACGG
>CAMTVM010000031.1:0-24777 GCA_947085195.1 uncultured Chloroflexota bacterium | reverse complement strand
GACCTTCGAGGCCGGCCCGACGACCGACGTGCGCCTCGAATGGGCGACCTACTTCGACGCCGCGGACCAGGCCGGGCAGGCGCGCCTGTGGAGCGGCATCCACGTCGAGGCCGACGACCTCACGGGTCGCCGGATCGGCGCGGACTGCGGCAAGGCGGCGTGGGCGATGGCGCAGCGCTACTACGGGGGCACGGCGGGGTCATGACGCGCTCAAGGGCGGACTCCAGGGCGGACAGGCCCCTCACGTCCGACCCGTGAGCCGTCGGTCGACGCGCCTTGTCGCCGGGGCCGCGGCCGCGGGCGTCGGTGTCGCGGCCCTCGCGGGAGCGTTCCTGCTCGCGCGGCCGTCTGCGCCGACGGTGGCGCTGGCGGCCCCGCGCTTCGTGGACGAGACCGTGGCGTCCGGTCTCGCCCACACCTACGACGGTGGCCTGACCTACCTCACGGGTGGCGGGTTCGCGGTGCTGGACTGCGACGGCGACGGCCTCCAGGACCTGTTCCTGGCGGGCGGCGCAAACCCTGCGGCCCTGTACCGGAACGTGAGCTCCGTGGCCGGCCGGCTCGCCTTCACGCGTGTCCCCGGCGGTGCGGTCGATCGGACCGGCGTCAACGGCGCGTACCCGATCGATATCGACAGCGATGGCCAAGCGGACCTCGCGGTGCTCCGCGTGGGCGGGACGGACCTGCTCCGCGGCCTCGGCGAATGCCGCTTCGAGCCCGCGGGCGAGGCGTGGTCGTTCGACGACGCCCCGGCATGGGCGTCGGCTTTCTCGGCGACCTGGGAGGGCGATGCGACCCTGCCGACGCTCGCGGTGGGCAGCTACCTCGCCCTGGACGCGGCCGGTGCCCCGATCGGGGAGTGCGGCGAGAGCGTCCTGCACCGGCCCGATCCGGCGGGGTCCGGATACGGGCCGCCCATCCCGCTCCCGCCTGGGTACTGCACCCTCTCGGTCCTGTTCAGCGACTGGGACCGCTCCGGGCGACGGGACCTCCGGGTGACCAACGATCGTCACTACTACAGCGACGGTCAGGAGCAGCTGTGGCGGATTTCCCCGGGCGAGGCGCCACGGGCGTACACGGCCGACGACGGCTGGGTGCGGATGGAGATCTGGGGGATGGGGATCGCCAGCCACGACCTGACCGGAGACGGCCTGCCGGAGGTCTACCTCACGAGCCAGGGCGACAACAAGCTCCAGACCCTGCTCTCGGGTCCCGCGCAGCCGACCTATCGCGACATCGCCCTCAAACGGGGGGTGACGGCGGCACGGCCGTTCGCCGGCGGAGACGTGCTGCCGTCCACCGCCTGGCACCCCGAGTTCCAGGATGTCAACAACGACGGGTTCATGGACCTGTTCGTGTCCAAGGGCAACGTGTCCGTGATGCCCGAGTTCGCGAGTCGCGACCCCAGCAACCTGTTCCTCGGCCAGCCCGACGGGACGTTCACCGAGGGCGCGGAGGACGCCGGGATCGTCGATTACGCGCGGGGTCGCGGGGCGGCGCTCGTGGACTTCAACCTCGACGGGATGCTCGACCTGGTCCAGGTGAACCTGGGCGATCCAGTCCTCCTCTGGCGCAACGTCGGGGCCGGGACCGCCGACGCACCCGCCCCGATGGGCCGGTGGCTCGGGGTCCGTGCAACCCAGCCGGGTGGCAACCGTAACGCGATCGGGGCCTGGATCGAGGTCAGGCTGGGGGACGCGGTGCTCCGGCGCGAGATCACCATCGGAGGCGGGCACGCCGGCGGCCAGCTGGGGCCCGTGCACTTCGGGCTCGGGCAGGCGACCGAGGTCGACGTCCGGGTGATCTGGCCGGACGGCGATGCGGGGCCGTGGTCTCGTGTGCCGGCTGGCGGGACCATGGAGATCGCGCGCGACGCCAGGTAGACGGAGACCGCGCGCCGCGCGCAGGACAAGGCGAAAGGGGAAGGACGGCAATGACGAGGGCACGGCTGGCAGCGATCGACCCGCCCGACCCCGGGATGCCCGCCACGCGCCCCGAGGTGCCGGCCTGGCGGTACGCCCGCCGGGTCGCGGCGCTGCGGGAGCGCGCGGAGGCTCGCGGGTACGACCGGCTCGTCGTCTACGCGGATCGCGAGCACAGCGCCAACCTGGCGTTCCTGTCGGGCTTCGATCCGAGGTTCGAGGAGGCGATGCTGGTCCTCGGGCTGGACGGCCCGCCCGCGATCCTCGTGGGCAACGAGTGCTTCGGGATGGCCGCGGCGGCGCCCCTGCCGATGGAGCGGCACCTGTTCCAGGACTTCAGCCTGCCATCGCAGCCCCGCGACCGGTCCCGCCCGCTCGCCGCGATCCTGGCGGGGGAGGGGATCGGCCGGGGGAGCCGGGTGGGGGTCATGGGTTGGAAGGCCTTCGCCGGCCGTGCCACGCTCGAGATCCCCTCATACATCGCGGACGAGCTGCGGGCGCTGGCGGGACCGGGCGGGCTCGTGGAGAACGCGAACGACCTCCTGATCGATCCCGCGGACGGGCTGCGCGTGATCAACGACGTGGACCAGCTGGCGGTCTTCGAGCACGCGTCGTGCCAGACGTCGGACGGGCTTCGCCGGCTCATCGATGGCCTGCGGCCGGGCATGACGGAGGCCGAGGCCGCGCGTCTCCTCAACTGGAACGGGATGCCGCTGTCATGTCATCTCATGCTGACCGCGGGACCCCGGGCGTCCCTCGGGCTGCTCAGCCCTGGCGACCGCCCGATCGGGCGGGGAGAGCCGCTGACGGCGGCCTTCGGCGTCTGGGGCGGGCTGACGTGCCGGGCCGGCTGGGTCGTGGAGGACGCGGCGGAGCTCCCCGCGGGCGTCGGCGAGTACGTGGCGCGGCTCGTGGCGCCGTACTTCGAGGCAGTCGCGGAGTGGTACGGGGCGCTGCGCGTGGGACAGGTCGGCGGCGTGCTCCAGGAGATCATCGACCGGCGCCTCGGCGACGCGTTTTTCGGCGTCGGGCTCAACCCCGGCCACCAGCTCCATCTCGACGAATGGGTCAACTCACCCGTCTGGCGCGGGTCCCCGGTCGAGCTCAGGTCGGGCATGGCGATGCAGGTCGACATCATCCCGGCGACGGGGACGCCGTGGTTCACGTCCAACATCGAGGACGGCGTCGCGCTGGCCGACGAGGGGCTGCGGGCGGAGCTCGCGGCGGCGTATCCGGAGGCGTGGGCGCGCATCGGGATCCGGCGGGCCTTCATGCGGGATTCCCTCGGCATCGACCTCCATCCGGACGTGCTGCCCCTGTCGAACCTGGCCGGCCACCTGCCGCCGTACCTCCTGAGCCCGGGGCTCGCGATGACGGTTGCGGGCTGAACCGGCGGACCGCGACGTTTGCCGGATCAGGCGACGGCCTGCTATCCTCCGCCGGTCAAAGACAAGAAGAAACAGTCATGCCAACGTTCGTGTCGGAGGATCGAGTGCCGCTCGCGCGGGAGAAGAAGCAAGAGGTCATCGAGTCGTACGCCGTCAATGACGGCGACACCGGCTCCCCCGAGGTCCAGATCGCGCTCCTGACCGAGCGGATCCGCGACCTGACGGAGCACCTCCGCCGCTTCCCGAAGGACAACCATTCGCGCCGCGGCCTTCTCAAGCTCGTGGGTCAGCGCCGTCGTCTTCTCGCCTACCTGGTGAAGAAGGACGCCACCCGCTACCGGGCCGTCATCGGCTCGCTCGGGCTTCGCCGCTAGGACTCGCCGCATCGCCGACCCCGGGCCTTGTTCCCGGGGTCGTTCGCATCCGGTCCCAGGCGAACCCGGCCCCACCCGCCAGGTCGATCCCAACCCCACGACCAAGGAGGTCGTTTACACGTGCCCACACCCACCACGCTCGAGATCGAGTTCGGCGGTCGAACCATCACGCTCGAGACCGGCAAGCTTGCCGGACTGGCCGGCGGCGCCGTCACCCTGCGCTACGGCGACACCATGGTCCTCGGGACGGCCAACCGGAGCCAGCCCCGGCCAGGCCTCGACTTCTTCCCGCTCACCGTGGAGTTCGAGGAGCGGATGTACGCGGCGGGCAAGATCCCCGGCGGCTTTATCAAGCGAGAGGGCCGCATGTCCGAGGCCGCGACCCTCGCAGCCCGGCTCACGGACCGCCCGATCCGCCCGCTCTTTCCCGAGGGCTACAAGGACGACGTCCAGATCGTGATCACGGTCCTCTCGACGGACCAGGAGAACGACGCGGACATCCTCGGCACCATCGCCGCGTCGGCCGCGCTGACGATCAGCGAGATCCCGTTCCAGGGCCCCGTCGGCGCCGTGCGCATCGGCCGGATCAACGGGGAGTTCGTCCTCAACCCGACCTACACCGATCTTGCCGACTCCGACCTCGACCTGGTGGTCTCCGGCACCCGCGACGCCATCATGATGGTCGAGGCGGGCGTCAAGATCCTCCCCGAGGACGTGATGGCCGAGGCGATCCTGTTCGCCCAGCGTTCCCTGCAGCCGCTCGTCGAGCTCCAGGACAAGCTGCGCGAGCTGGTCGGCAAGCCCAAGCTCCTCCCGTACCTCGAGCCGCTCACGGACTCAGTGCTCACCTTCGCTGACCTGGCGAAGGCGGGCGGCGAGTTCGTCGTCGTGGACGTCGAGACGACCGGCACGGACCCCAAGATGGCCGACCTCGTCGAGGTCGCCGCGGTCCGCGTCAAGGGCGGCAAGATCACCGATAGGTGGTCCACGCTCGTCAACCCCGGGCGCGCCATCGTCGGCAACCAGATGCACGGCATCACCGACAAGGACGTCAAGGGCGCCCCGAGCCCGGCCGAGGCCGCTCGCAAGGTGCTGGAGTTCGTCGGAGATGCGCCGTTCGTCGGCCATTCCGTGGGCTTCGACATCGCGTTCATCGAGGAGGCCCTCGGCGACGGCACCCGCATCGCCCAGGGCAAGTACCTCGACACCCTCGTCATCGCCCGCGAGGGCTACCCGGATCTCGAGAACTACAAGCTCGGGACCCTGGCCAGGTTCTTCGGCGTCGAGCTGTCCGAGAACCATCGCGCGCTGCCGGATGCCGAGGCGACCGCCAACCTGCTGATCTGGTTCGGGAACGACCTGCCCGCTCGCATCGAGACCCTGAAGGACGCCGTCGCCACCGCGATCCGCGCCACCCGCACCGACAAGGACGAGTCCGCTCGACTGCTCGAGGCGGCCCGCCGGCAGGCCCGCTTCAGCAAGAGCCTGTTCGGCCTCGTCCAGAGGAAGACCGTCCGCCAGCTCGTCCTCACCGAGGGCATCCGGATGGACGGTCGTGCGACTGACGAGATCCGCCCGATCTCGGTCGAGGTCGGCCTGCTCCCGCGTGCGCACGGCTCCGGCCTGTTCACCCGCGGCCAGACCCAGGCGCTGACCATCGCCACGCTGGGGGCGTCCTCGGACGTCCAGCGGATCGACACCATCAGCCCCGAGACGTCCAGGCGGTACCTCCACCACTACAACTTCCCGCCCTACAGCACGGGCGAGAACAAGCCGATGCGCGGGCCGTCCCGGCGCGACATCGGGCACGGCAACCTCGCCGCCCGGGCACTCCTGCCGGTGCTCCCGACGCAGGAAGAGTTCCCGTACGTGATCCGCCTCGTGTCCGAGGTCGTGGCCGGCAACGGCTCGACCTCGATGGCCTCGACGTGCGGCTCGACGCTCGCGCTCATGGACGCCGGCGTGCCGATCAAGGCACCGGTGGCCGGTGCGGCGATGGGACTCATCCTCGACGGCGACACGGGCAACTTCGTGGTCCTGACCGACATCCTCGGCAAGGAGGATTCGATCGGCGACATGGACTTCAAGGTGACCGGCACCACGGAGGGCATCACCGCCCTCCAGATGGACATCAAGGTCAAGGGGATCGACGAGCGGGTCATCCGCGAGGGCCTCAAGCAGGCGCTCGCCGCCCGCCTGTTCATCCTCGAGCGGATGACCGAGGTGCTGCCGTCGGCCCGGACCGAGATGTCCGACTTCGCGCCGCGGATCATCACGATCAAGATCAACCCCGAGAAGATCCGCGAGATCATCGGCAAGGGCGGATCGATGATCCGCAAGATCCAGGAGGAGACCGGCACCGAGATCAACGTCGAGGACGACGGCACCGTGGAGATCGCGGCCGTCTCCGGCGAGAACTCGCGCAAGGCGATCAACTGGATCGAGAGCCTCACCCGTGACGTCGAGGTCGGCTCCCTGTACCTGGGCAAGGTCACCCGGCTGATGACCTTCGGCTGCTTTGTCGAGATCCTGCCGGGCAAGGAAGGCCTCATCCGGATCGGTGAGCTGGCCGACTACCACGTGCCGTCCGTCGAGGACGTCGTGTCGGTGGGCGACGAGGTCATGGTGGTGGTCACCGAGATCGACCGCCAGGGCCGCGTCAACCTGTCTCGCAAGGCGGCGATGCAGCGGCACCTCGCCAAGTAGGTTGCCCACCGGCCCACTCCAAGGGGCCAGTGATCAGAGCATCACGGCAAGCGCGCCCCCAGGCTTCGGTCCGGGGGCGCGTTTCCATGATCCGGCTGCCTGCC
Organism: uncultured Chloroflexota bacterium; assembly: GCA_947085195.1. Classification (GTDB taxonomy): domain Bacteria; phylum Chloroflexota; class Limnocylindria; order Limnocylindrales; family CSP1-4; genus CAIXZV01. The sequence continues at coordinate 18,283 of CAMTVM010000031.1, read as the reverse complement.
GGATGATCGACGACCGTACGTCGGAGCTCGACGTCCTCGCGTACCCTCATCGAACAAGGCCGAGGCTGGAGCGGAGGCGGCACTTGCGAACACGTTGCCTCCGGGCTGTACGTCGACTCGTGGAGGAACACTGACCGACACGATCGGGCGCACCTTGATGCTCGCTACGGTGAGCCGTAGAACGTCGCGGCGCCTCCGTCTGTCCGCCCTGGCTGGGTCGGTGATGCTCCAGTCGTGCTGGAATCCAGCGAGCCGGAGATGACACCCCCCAAGCCCCGGATGACCGATTCAGGCGAGGGAAGCCCCGGCCAGCGACTCTGTCACCGTCGGTGGCATGGAACCCATGGACCAGGCGACGCCGCCCGCCGCCCGGTGACTGCCGGTCATACCTGCAGCGGCCTGGGCCGCCACCGTCCTGTGACTGCGGGGCATAGCCGGGGCCCCGGTCGGCCTCGATACCGGCCGCGCCCTGACCATCCCTGGCGTCGCAGTCGGGACCGCAGCCGCTGACAGGATCGCTGGCCGCTTGAGGGACAGGGTCGCTGGCCGGCGAAAGGGCCATTGATGCGCGTTCTGACATCGAGGCGCTTCGCTGACGCCGCAGCGACGGCTGGGGCACGGCTGCAGGCCGGAGCCGGGGAGGCCCGCTGGTATACTCCGCTGGTGCCCGACAATTACCCGCTAGCAGGTCGGACCGTGCCCGGAACCAGCCCCGAGAGGCTCATCGTGGCGGTCGTCGGCGCCACCGGCGCCGTCGGTCGGACCATGATCGAGGTCCTTGTCCAGAAGCAGTTCCCGTACACGGAGCTGCGGCTCCTCGCCTCGTCCCGATCCGCCGGCACCACCATGGCCGTGGACGGCCGGGAGATCGCGGTGGCCCTGGCAACCCCCGAGGCGTTCGAGGGCGTGGACATCGCGCTGTTCAGCGCTGGTGGCGAGACGTCGCGGGAGCTGGCGCCGGAGGCGACGAAGCGCGGGACGGCCGTCATCGACAACTCCAGCGCCTGGCGCATGGACCCGTCGGTCCCGCTTGTCGTGTCACAGGTCAACCCTGACGATCTCGAATGGCACGAGGGGATCATCGCCAACCCCAACTGCTCCACGATGCAGCTCATGCCGCCCTTGATGGCCCTCCGGGACGCCGTCGGGATCGAGCGCATGATCGTGGACACCTACCAGTCGGTGGCTGGGACCGGCCACAAGGCGATCGTGGAGCTCGAGGAGCAGATCAAGGCTCATGCCGAGGGCCGCGAGAAGTCGGCCAGGGTCTACCCGCACGTGATCGGTTTCAACGCCCTCCCGCACATCGATTCCTTCATGGACAACGGCTACACCAAGGAGGAGTGGAAGGTCGTCACGGAGAGCCGCAAGATCCTCCACCTGCCGGAGTTGCGCGTCTCGTGCACGGCCGTCCGCGTGCCGGTGTTCATCAGCCACTCGGAAGCGGTTCACGTCGAGACCCGCGACCCGATCACCCCGGACCGCGCCCGAGAGCTGTTCGCGGCCGTGAAGGGCGTCGTGGTCCAGGACGACCCCGGTGCGAACCTCTACCCGCTGGCGATGGACGCGGCCGGTTCGGACGACGTCTTCGTCGGGCGGGTGCGACAGGACCCGTCCATCCCGGACAACCGGGGTCTGGCTTTCTGGGTCGTTTCCGACAACCTGCGCAAGGGCGCGGCGTCCAACGCGGTGGAGATCGCAGAGGCGCTCGTGGAGCAGGGCTGGATCCGCAAGGCGAGCGAGCGGCGGCCCGTGGGAGCGTCCGGGGGACGCCCCGAGTGAGGCGCCGCGAGCGCCTCGCAGCGCTCGAGCAGATCGCAGACGAGGTCCGGGCCTGCACAGGCTGCCGGCTCCACGAGGGCCGGACGCGTGCGGTCCCGGGTGAGGGCGACCCCGACACGGAGGTCGTCTTCGTGGGCGAGGGTCCCGGGATGAACGAGGATCGCGAAGGTCGGCCGTTCGTCGGTCGCGCCGGCGGCCTGCTCGTCCGCCTCCTTGGCAGCATCGGCTGGCAGCGCGAGGATGTGTTCATCACCAACGTCGTGAAGTGTCGCCCGCCGGACAACCGGGATCCGCTGCCCGACGAGATCGCCGCCTGTGGGCCCTTCCTGCACCGGCAGCTCGAGGTCCTCGATCCCGCCGTGGTCGTCACGCTCGGGCGCTGCTCGATGGGGACCTTCATGTCCGGGGCGCGCATCGGGCAGGTCCACGGCACCACGCAGCCCGCGGATCCCGGGACCGGGGCCCGGGACGCCCTCGTGTTCGCGATGTACCACCCGGCCGCGGCCCTCCGGACCGCGTCGATCGAGCGCGTGAGCTTCGAGGACGTCGCCCGCGTCCCGTCCGTCCTGGTCCTTGCACGGGAGCGCCGCGAGGCCGCCGGGACGGCGAACCCGACGGCGATCACGACCCCGACCGCGCCCGCGCCGGCCACGACCGGGGCGTCCCCGGCCGCCGCCCCCACCGCGCCCGTCTTCGTCCCCGCCGATCCCGCGGTGGACGACGCACCCCAACTCACCCTGTTCTGACCCCCAGCACGATCGAGACAGCCATGGCAGACCCCAACAAGCCTCTCCGCATCATCCCGCTCGGCGGGGTGGGGGAGATCGGCAAGAACATGTACCTGTTCGAGTACGACGACGACATCGTCGTCATCGACTGCGGCCTCATGTTCCCCGACGAGGAGATGTACGGCATCGACCTCGTCGTGCCCGATGTCACCTACCTCAAGGAGAACCGCCACAAGGTGCGGGCGTTCCTGATCACGCACGCCCATGAGGACCACGTGGGCGGGCTGCCGTACGTCCTGCCCGAGTTCCCCGGCGTCCCCGTCTACGCCAGCACCCTTGCGCGCGGCCTCCTGGGGAACAAGATCAAGGAGCACAAGCTCCACAACAACCCCCTGATCGCGATGGAGCCCGGCGACGAGCTGGACATCGGGCCGTTCACCGCGATCCCGTTCCGCATCGGCCACTCGATCCCGGACGCCATGGGCATCGCCCTGCGCACCCCGGTCGGGACCGTGGTCCACACCGGCGACTTCAAGTTCGACCACACGCCCGTCGACGGCAAGCTGTCGGACTTCCACATCCTCGCCCGCCTGGGCGAGGAGGGCGTGATCTGCCTGCTCTCGGACTCCACCCGCGCCGAGAACCCGGGCTATACGCCGTCCGAGCGGATCGTGGGCGAGGCCTTCCGCGAGATCATGGAGCCGCTCGACGGCCGCGTGATCATCGCCACCTTCGCGAGCAACATCGCCCGCATCCAGCAGGTCCTGGACGCCGCGGCGGACCTCGACCGCAAGGTGACGGTCATCGGCCGGTCGATGGAGCAGAACTTCCGGATCGCCACCGACCTCGGCTACCTCAAGTACGAGCCGTCGATGATCGTGTCCAAGGACAGGATCAAGGATGTCGCCTCGGGCAAGCTCGTCATCGCCACGACCGGCGCCCAGGGCGAGCCGATGGCCGGTCTCGCGCGGATGGCCAACCGTGATCACCGCTTCGTGGAGATCCAGCCCGGGGACACGGTGATCGTCTCCGCCAGCCCGATCCCCGGCAACGAGGAGTACGTCGCCAGGACGATCGACAACCTGTTCAAGGCCGGCGCGAACGTCTACTACCACACGATCAAGCGCGCCCACGTCTCCGGTCACGCGAGCCAGGAGGAGCTCAAGCTGATGCTCGGGCTCACCAAGCCGACCTACTTCATCCCGATGCACGGCGAGTTCCGGATGCTGGTCCAGCACGGTCGTCTGGCTATCGAGACCGGGGTCCAGCCCGGGAACGTGTTCATCATCGAGAACGGCACGCCCATCGAGATCTTCGCTGACGGCAGCGCCCGGCGCGGCCAGCCCGTGACCGCCGGCTACGTGTTCGTGGACGGCCTGTCCGTTGGCGAGGTGGGGGACATCATCCTGCGCGACCGCCGCGCGCTCGCCAACGACGGCATGTTCATGATCGTCGTCCAGGTGGACAAGCAGACGGGGCGCGTCGTCGGCCGGCCCGAGATCATCACCCGCGGCTTCGTCCACGGGAACGAGGAGGACACGATCATCGAGGAGGCGATCCGCCGCATCCGTGCCGCGGTGGATGCGCCCGGCGACCGGATCTCCGAGGTGGCCCTGCTCAAGTCGCAGATCAAGGACAGCCTGTCCCGCTTCCTGTACGAGCAGACCAAGCGCCGGCCGATGGTGTTCCCGGTCGTGGTCGAGGTCTAGCGGATGACTCAGCGTCGGCGGCCCACGCCGCGACCCTCGTCCGGCAACCGCGCGTCTCCGCGCCGGACGTCCCGCTCCGCGCCGAGGCGGGGCGGTGGCCTGCCGCTGCCCCGGATCTCGCTGGCGATCTCGCCCGCGGTCGTCCGTTCCCTGGCGGGGATCATCCTGCTGGCGGTTGGCGCGGTCACGCTGATCGCGCTGATCCTGCCCGGCGAGGGGAAGCTCACCGACTGGTGGCGCGACTTCGCGGTGCCGTATTTCGGGACCGGCCGCTGGCTCCTGCCGGTGGTGCTCCTGGTCGCGGGCTGGTACCTCGAGTGGGGACCGGGTCGCGAGCCCGGAGCGCCCTGGGGCCGGACGATGCTCGGCATCGTGATGGCCTATGCCGGCTTCCTGGGCGCGCTCCAGCTTGTCGCCGGGCGGGGCGGTGGGCACATCGGCCGGTTCCTTGCGGGTCTGATGGAGCCCGCGTTGACCACCCCGGGCGCGCTGGTCATCCTCATCGGGCTCACGATCGCCGGGCTGCTGATCGCCCTGGACATGCCGCTCCGGGCCCTCCTCTCGCCGGCCGCCCGGGCCGCCCGGGCCGCCGGCTCCACGCTCCAGGATCGGACACCGAAGACCGTGGACCAGCCCGCGCCCGGCAGCCAGGCAGTGGCCGGCGCCCCCTCCGCCGCGGATGGCGCGCGACGGGGGCGTGGTGCGCGCATTTCGGCCGTCGAGGCCCCCGGCCAGACCGGCGTCTGGGGCACCGAGCCAGGAGGTCAGGCAGGGCCCGGCATCCCCACGTCCATTCCCTCCCAGTCGCCCGTGTCCGCGACCTTCGCCCCGCTCCGGGCCGCCGGTTCAGCCGGTCCCATCGGCCTGTCGGTCGGTACCGCGGCGGCTGACCCGGAGGATCCGGCGAAGATCGACGTCACCGATGTCGCGGACTCGCCGCCCAGGCGTGCGGCAGTCGAGTGGCGGCTCCCGCCGCACGAGCTGCTCGAGCTCGCCGAGGCGCCGACGGCGCTGGCCACCGGCAACCTGGACGCGATCCATGCCCGCAACGAGGAGATCATCGTCAGGAAGCTCCGCAGCTTCGGGATCGACGTCACGATCCTGGGCCGCAACGCCGGGCCCGTGGTCACGCAGTACGAGGTCCAGCCGGCGCCGCACGTGAAGGTCAGCCGGGTCGAGGCCCTGTCCGACGACCTCGCGATGGCCCTGGCCGCCCGGAGCCTTCGCATCGAGGCCCCGATCCCGGGCAAGAGTGCCGTGGGCATCGAGATCCCCAACAAGGATTTCATGATCGTGCCGCTCCGGCCGATCCTGGAGACCCTGGACTTTGGCGCCTCCGGGACGCGGCTCACCTTCGCCCTCGGCCGGGACGTGGGCGATCGGCCGATGGCCGTCGACCTCGGCAGGATGCCGCACCTGCTGATCGCCGGCGCCACGGGCTCCGGCAAGAGCGTCATGGTCAACGCGCTGATCACCAGCCTGCTGTGCAACGCGACGCCTGACGACGTACGGATGATCCTGGTGGACCTCAAGCGCGTGGAGCTGGCGGGCTACCGGGACCTGCCGCACCTGCTGGTGCCGGTCATCACGGAACCCGAGCGCGCCAGGTCCGCGCTCAAGTGGGCCGTGGCCGAGATGGAGAACCGGTACCGCAAGTTTGCGGGCGCCACCGCCCGCAACATCAAGGCCTTCAACGAGACGCGGGTCGATCCGTCCGACCGGATGCCGTACATCGTCATCGTCGTCGACGAGCTCGCGGACCTGATGATGCGCGAGGGCAAGAACGTCGAGGATCCGATCGTGCGCCTGGCCCAGAAGGCCCGGGCAACCGGCATCCACATGGTGCTCGCGACGCAGCGCCCGTCGGTGAACGTCGTCACGGGCCTGATCAAGGCCAACTTCCCCAGTCGGATCGCGTTCGCGATGGCCAGCCAGATCGACAGCCGCACGATCCTGGACACCCCCGGCGCCGAGGACCTGATCGGCCGCGGCGACATGCTCTACCAGCCCAGCGACCTGCCGCGGCCCATGCGGCTCCAGGGCGTGTTCGTCTCGGACCGGGAGATCGAGCGGGTGACCCAGCACTGGCGCGACCAGACCGACGGCCCGCGGTACGACATGTCGATCCTTGCCGCCGACGATGAGGCGCCGGGGAACGTTGAGGAACTGGCCGACGACGACGCGGATCGACTGCTGATGGATGCCGTCTCGGTCATCCGGGAGTACGATCGTGCTTCCGCATCACTGCTCCAGCGGCGACTGCGGGTCGGCTATGCGCGCGCGGCGAGGATCATCGACCAGCTCGAGGCGCGCGGGTACGTGGGGGCGTTCGACGGCTCGAACGCCCGGGTGGTCCTCCGTCGTGACGACGGGCCGGCCGCCGGCGAGGACGAGGACGACGAATGACGACGCGAGACGAGGTGCGGCGCAGTCGCGCGGAAGCGCGCGACGGGGATCGCGCGTACGCGACGGAGGCCGGCCCGTCCCTTCCTGAGCGACTGCTCGCGGCCCGCGAGCACAAGGGCGTGGACCTCTATCGGGCCGAGCGCGACACGAAGATCCGCGCTCGCTACCTGCAGGCGCTCGAGCACGGCGAGTACCGGGAGCTCCCGGGCGCCGTCTACACGAAGGGCTTCCTGCGCAACTACGCGCTCTACCTCGGGCTGGACCCGGAGGACGTGCTCCGCCAGTGGAAGCACGAGCGCGGTGGCGCGGCGATCCCGGCGGAGCCGGTCCTCGCGGTGCCCAAACCTCTCGCCGCCCCGCGCCAGGGCCTGACCTTCTCGCCGGTCGTCGTGGTCGCCGCGCTGCTCACGATCCTCATCGGCGTGTTCGCCGTCTATATCGGCGTCCAGTTGGTCCGCTTCGCGAAGCCGCCCACGCTGGCCGTGACGAACCCGTCCCAGGCCGTGATCGTGGTCTCCGAGGATTCCACCACCTATACCCTCCGCGGGACCTCCATCTCCGGCGCGACGATCACGATCACCGCCGCGGGAAAGGATCAACCGTACCGGGTGTCCGCGGACGCCACGGGCCGGTGGAGCGCCGACGTGGACCTGCGCCGCGGGCGAAACCAGTTCGACATCAACGCAGTGGATCCCGAGACCGGCAAGGCCGCCGAGACGACGGCGCGCATCTTCATCACGGTGCCGTTCCTCGTGATCGAGGCACCCACGCTCGACCTCGACTCGCCGGCCGAAGGATCGCAGTTCGAGAACGGGGCCATCCCCGTCAAGGGCACCACGACCAACGCCAGCACCGTCGCCGTGTCGGCGAATCTCGTGGTGCCGGCGACCGGCGCGCCCACCCCGAGCCCACCCGCCCCGAGCGCCGCTGCCTCCCCGTCGCCGCCGACCGGTCCCGCCATCGGTCCGCTCACCGTTGCCGTCGCCGCTGACGGCTCCTTCGAGACGCCCCTCGACCTGTCGGCCGGGAACTGGCAGATCGTCGTGACCGCCACCTCCTCGCAGGGGAAGGCCGTCACGCTCACGCGGAACGTCTCGATCCAGTACAGCGGCGTGAACCTCGTGGTCTCGATCAAGGGCTCGAAGGCCTGGCTCAAGGTCTGGGTGGACGGCAAGGTCTCCAAGATCACCGGCACCGCCGGCACGATCTACGGGCCCGGGAAGGTCCTCATCTTCACGGCCAGGGATTCGATCGAAGTGCGGACGGGCAAGTCCAGCGCGACGTACTTCACCCTCAACGGAAAGGACCTGGGACGGTTGTCCACCAAGGGCAACCCGGAGACCTGGCTGTTCGCGCCACCCGACGACCCGGTCAAGACCAGCCGCAGCTGACGTGGCGGACCCGCTCGTCGACCTCGCCGCCCTCCTCGGAGCGCGGTGCGTGGCCCGAGGCATCACCCTGGCGACGGCCGAATCCTGCACCGGCGGCCTCGTCGCGCACCTGATCACCGAGGTGCCCGGCTCGTCCGCGTACCTGCGCGGCGGGATCGTAGCCTACTCGGATGAGGTCAAGCGCAACCAGCTGGGCGTAACCGGGGAGGTGCTGGCCGCCCACGGCGCCGTCTCCGCGCAGACGGCGATCGCGATGGCGGACGGCGTCCGGACACGCCTCGGCGCGGACCTGGGCGTCGGGGTCACCGGGATCGCCGGCCCGGGCGGGGGCACCGAGGCAAAGCCCGTCGGGCTCGTCTACGTGGCGGTCACTGGCCTGGGGGTTCCCGACGTCCGCCGCTTTCTCTGGCAGGGCGATCGCGGAGCGAACAAGCGAGCCTCGGCGGAGGCGGCGTTGGGGATGCTCGTGGACCGGGTCGAGAGCGGGGTCGCGAGCGCGTGAGCGTCCGTGGAGCCTCGGAGATCGGGGCCGGCCTCGCGCCGGCCCGGACGGCACGGCCCATCAGCGCCGGGGAGCGGATCCACGTGGTGGGCGCCGCCGGGGCGGGGGCCTCCGCAGCGGCAATCCTTGCGACCTGGTGTGGCGCCACCGTTGACGGGTGCGATCCGGGCGGCCTGAGCCCGTACACGCCTGCTCTCGATGCGGTGGGCGTGGCGATCGCGCCGGCCCACGACGCGGGTCACGTGCGCAGAGGGCCCGGGCCAACGCGCCTGGCGGTGACCAAGGCGCTGACGGCCATCGATCCCGAACACCCGGAGCTTGTCGCGGCGCGGGAGCTCGGGATCCCCCTGGAGGCGTGGCAGCAGGTGGTGGCGGACGCGGCTGCCGGCCGGCGACTCGTCGCGGTCGCGGGCACCCACGGCAAGAGCACCTCGGCGGGCTGGCTGGTCGAAGTGCTGACTCGAGGCGGGCTGGATCCGGGTGCCTTCGTGGGCGCGCTGCTGCCGGCCGATCTCACCGGGATCGGCGTGCCGGCCACGGCCCGGCGGGGCGGCGGTTCGGCGTTCGTCGTGGAGGCGGACGAGTATGCGGGCAACTTCGACCCGTACCGGCCGTCGGTGATCGTGCTCACCTCGGTCGAGTGGGACCACCCGGACGTGTTCGCGGACCGGGCGGCGGTGATCGACGCCTTCGCGGCCTGGATCCGGCGCGCCGGCGAGGGATGGACGCCCGGACCGGGGGCTCCGGTGCTGGTCGCGAACGTCGCGGACGAGGGTGTCGGAGAGCTTGCGGCGAGCCTCGGCGACTGGCCCGGGCGGATCGTGGCCACGGCGCTGGTGGACGTCGCGCCGCAGCGTCGGGGCGGGTATGCGCGCGGTATCGCCGAGCGGTTCGCCACGGCCGCGGGTCCTGCGCAGCCGCTCCTCGGCCGGATCACCGCCTCGGAGCGTGAGGCAACGCTGCTGGAGATCACGGGCCTGGACGCCCTGGCAGGCCCGGTGCCGGTGCGGCTCCCCACGGCGGGCCGTCACAACGCAGCCAACGCGCTCGGCGTTGCCGGGGCGGCAGCGGCGGTCGGACTGCCGGCCGGAGCCGTCTCCCGGGGGCTGGCTGCGTTCCGGGGCGTGGGACGCAGGCTCGAACGCAAGGGCGAGGCTGCTGGCGTGGTGGTCTACGACGACTACGGACACCATCCCACCGCCATCCGCGAGACGCTGGCCGCGGTCCGCCAGCGCGAGCCGGGCCGCCGGACCTGGGCGGTCTACGAGCCGCTGACGTACCACCGGACCGCGGCGCTGCTTGATGCCTTTGCGGAGGTCCTGGCTGCGGCCGATGCCGTTGCCATCGCCGACATCTGGGCCGGCCGGGACCCGGATACGACCATCGCCTCCGCCGAGGGTCTGGCGCGCGCGGTGGCCGCCCGGTCGCCGGCGATCCCCGTCGCCGCACCAGGGCCGGTGGAAGCCACCGCCCGCTGGCTCGCCGGCGAGGTCCGGTCCGGAGACGTGGTGCTGGTCATGGGCGGCGGACGGTCCTACCGGATCGGCGAGCTGCTCCTGGAGCATCTGGGCTCGCGATGACGCTCACCTACGCCCAGGGCCACGATCTGCTGGAGGCGCTGCTTCTCGCCCGCGTGAGATACGACGGGGACGCGTACATGGCGCTGTTCACCGAGGACGCGCAGGTCACGCTTGACCCGTTCGCGCCGTCGCTCGCCGGGCACAACGAGGTGCGGGCATACTTGCTGGAGGCGGCGAACACGGAGCGCCACTACGACCTGGCCATCGAACGGCACTGGGTCGCAGGGGCCGTCGTGCTGGCCGCATGGCATGCCAGCTGGAACCGGACGGCCGACGAGGCCAAGGTTCGGCAGGCGGGCTTCCTCTCCGCCGAGGTTGGAGGGGATGGGCGCATCGTGCGCCTGAGGCATTGGACGGTGACCCGCGAGTACCTCGCGGGCTGAAAGGAGCGTCGATGGCGGGCGAGATCTCGTTCGACGTCGTCTCGGATTTCGATGAGCAGGAGCTTCGGAACGTCCTGGATCAGGTGCGCCGGGAAGTCAAGCAGCGCTATGACTTCAAGGGCGCCCACGTGGACCTGGCGCAGGAAAAGGAGCGGCTGGTCCTCGTGACCGACAGCGACATGCGGGCGCGCGCGATCCGCGACCTGGTCGAATCGAAGGCAGTGCGGCGGAACCTGTCGCTCAAGATCTTCGACTGGGGCGAGGTGCTGCCAGCGGGAGGCAACAAGGTCCGCCAGGAGATCACCCTCAGGAGGGGCCTGCCTGACGAACTGGGACGGAAGCTGGTCAAGCTGATCCGGGACGAGTTTCCGAAGGTCCAGCCGCGGATCCAGGGTGATGCCATACGGGTAGCCGGCAAGAGCAGGGACGAGCTGCAGAAGGTGATCGTCCGCCTGCGTGAGCTTGATGAGGCCGTCCCGCTCCAGTTCGAGAACTACAGGTAGGAGGTTTGCCATGCCCGGAGCCCGCGCTGCCCGCCTGGTGATGATCGCCGTTGCCGTCGCCGTCGTCGTCGCCCTGATGGCCACCATGGTCGTGACGCCCGGCGCCGTCCCACCCGGCTGATCTCGCCCGCACCCCCGAGGTCCCCACCGCCCCGCACGCTCCGGCCCCGGACGGACCGCCGTCCCGGCCGGCCACAGGAGGCCGCGATGCACCCCAGCCTCGACCGGGAACCCGATCCGCAGCCCGTCGCCGACACGCCAGAGCCCGTGCAGGCAACTGCCGATCCAGAAGAAACGGTGGTGGCGGAGCCCGATGCGGAGGTTGGCGAGCCGGAACCCGCCGCCGAGCCGGTCGCAACCCAACCGGAGCCCGAGGCGAAACCGGAGCCCGTCCAGGTCGAGCCCGCCACCGTGGCAGAGCTCATCGCCGCCACGCTGCGCGGCGCTGGCGTGCGGATCGCGTTCACCGTCCCCGGCGAAAGCTTCCTCCCGGTCCTCGACGCCCTCGAAGCCGCCGGCATCCGCATCGTCGCCACCCGCCACGAGGGCGCCGCGGCCTTCGCCGCAGAGGCTTACGGCCAGCTCACGGGCCGTCCCGCGGCCTGCCTCGGCACGCGGATCGTCGGTGCCGCGAACCTGTCCATCGGCATCCACACGGCGACCGCCGACTCGACCCCGATGTTCGCCCTCGTCGGCCAGGTCGACAGGCGATTCCGCGGACGGGAGGCCTTCCAGGAATCCGACCTGGTCCACGGTGTCGGCAGCCTGGCCAAGTGGGCCGGCGAGATCGACGACCCTGCGACGGCAGCGGCGATCCTCGAAGAGGCCGTCCGCGCCGTGCTTGAGGGACGACCCGGCCCGGCGCTCCTCTCCCTGCCGGAAGATGTCCTGTCGCTCCCGCTCCCGGCGGGCACCCGCGTCCCGATCGTCCGCCCGCACCCTGAGACGCCCTCCGTCTCCGACATCCGCGCGGTCCTGCATTTCCTGGCGTCGGCCGAGCGTCCGGTCATCCTCGCGGGGGCCGGTGTGCTGCGCGCCCGGTGCTCGAACGACCTGGTCCGGTTCGCGGAGCTTCTCCACGTTCCGGTGATCGCCAGCTGGCGTCGCGGGGACGTGATCCCCAACGACCACCCGCTGTACTTGGGCATGACCGGCTTCGGCAGTCCGGCGCCCGTGCGAGCCCGCCTGGAGGCCGCTGACGCCATCCTGGTCGTCGGGTCCCGGCTCAGCGAGCCCACGACCTTCGGGTACGCGATCCCGGCGGACGGCCAGCCGTGGATGCACGTGGACCTCGCGCCGCGGACGGAGGCGCACGGGACCACCGCCGCGCCGGTGCGAGCCATCCGTGCGGACGCCCGCGCCTTCCTGCGAGCCGCCGTCGCGCGCCTGAAGGACGGTGTCCTGGCGGCGGAGCCGCTCGCCGCCCGAGACCATCACAATGCCGACGACCGGGCGGCCTGGGACTCCTCGGCCGTGGTGGACGTCGAGGTCTGGGCGGGGCCCGGGATCCACCCTGGCCGGATCATCGCGGACCTGCAGCGCCTCCTGCCGGAGGACGCCATCCTGACCACCGATGCCGGCGCGTTCGCGGGCTGGGCCGCCCGCGGGTTCCGGTTCCGCCGGCCCGGCACGTTCCTGGGACCCACGTCGGGTGCCATGGGGTGCGCGTTCCCGGCGGCCATCGCGGCGGCGCTCGTCCACCGCGAGCGTCGCGTGGTGGCGCTGGTCGGTGACGGCGGCATGGGCATGACCATGGCCGAGGTCGAGACCGCGGTCCGCGAGGGGGCACACGTGGTCGCCATCGTGTTCGACAACGAGCGCTACGGCATGATCCGCGGCCACCAGGACCTCCAGGGCAGCCCCACGGCGCCCGGCACGGACCTGGGCCCGGTGGACTTCGCCGCGGCCGCCCGGGCCTGCGGCGCCCGCGGTGTGCGGGTGGAGACGGATGCGGCGTTCGAACCCGCGCTGCGGACCGCACTTGCGGCGTCCGGGCCCACGGTCATCCAGCTGATGGTGGACCGGCGCTGGGCGAGCGTCGACCGGCCGGCCACGGGCGAACTCGCGTGAGCCGGCCGACGCTGCACCTCGTCCCAGAACCGACCTGGGAGGCGCACGACCCAGCGTCGCCGTACCTCCCGGCTGCCTATCCGGATGACGGGTTCGTCCACTGCACCGACGGCGACGAGGAGATGGTTGCGGTGGCCAACCGGTTCTACCGGGGCGACCGGCGCTCCTTCCTTCTCCTGACGCTGGACCTGGAGCGGACCGGCAGCCCGTGGCGGTTCGAGGACCAGGAGCAGCGGTACCCGCACGTCTACGGATCGCTGGACCCGGCCTGCGTGATGGACGTGCGGCGGATGCTCCGCGACGCCGACGGCGAGTTCCTCGGGATCGGACCGCGCTGACGGCTCCGGGGGCAGGGCAGCGCCCCAGCGCTGCGTCAGTCCCCCGAGCCCCGGTGGCGTCGCCGCCTCGGGCGCGGTTCTGCGGCGTCACGCGCCTGGCGGTCGAGGATCTGCTTGAAGAGCTTACCCATGCCGGGACGCATGAGATCCCGCCGCTCGGCGTCCATGTCAAGGTCGCGCCGCCGCACCCGTGCCACCTCGCGCGGATCGAGTGGCTCGAGGGGGTCAATCGGCTCGTCGCCCGTGGCCGGCGCGCGGTCGTCGTCCATGGGGGGATCGTCGCGCGCCACCCGCATCCCGTCAACCCGCCGGCTCAGCCCGGCGGCGGCTACTCAATCGGCAGGATCAGCAGGACGGTCCCGGTCAGCCGGTCCACGTAGGCGATGACAGCGCCCGCAAGAGCCGCGGACGTGTCCGCCTGGAAGGTGACCGTGACGGCCGCGCCGGGCGAGAGCGGGAGCCGGACGGGCTCGACGGATCGGAGTGGCACAGCGTCACCCGCGGCCGGCTGCAGTTCCCAGGCCGTGGCGTCGGGAGACCAGGCCGCCGTCGCGTCGTAGCGGGCCTCAACGGTGACGCGCCTCGCGGATCCGTCGGCCGGGTTGCCGGGGATCGACCAGCGGGTCACCGTGATCCGGCCGACCACCTCGCCGGAGGCGGTCACCTCGACGGGGACGCCGCGCGCGACGACCATGGGCTCCGGGGCGTTCGCCCCAGCCGTTCCGGCTGTCGCGCCGGGACCAGCCGTGATCCGCGGGGCAGGGGAGACGGCCGTGGGCGATCTGTCCTGCACGCCCGCCGTTCCGCGCGAGGGCAACGCCGCCGCGGCCGCCAGCAGCAGGCCGATGATCAGCGCCACCACCAGCACGGGGCCCGCCGAAGCCCCGCTTCGCGCCCGCCGTTCGGTGCCTGCTCCGGTCTCGCCGCTCGCAGCAGATCCCACGAGTGAGACGGCGATGAACGTCGTGAGCGGCACCGCGGCGAGGATGCCGAGCGAGCCGACCAGGGTCCGGACGATCTCGGTGGCGATCTCCTCGTTGTTGAGCACGAGGTCTGTCGGCTGCCGGCTCACCAGCAGGACCACGAGCAGGGGCAGGCCGGCGCCGACGTACGCCAGGAACAGCGTGTTGACCGTCGCACCGATGTGCGACCGCCCGATGCGGAGCGCGCTGGCGAAGAGCGCCGGTCCGCGCCGGGAACCCTGCCTCGCCAGCTCTTCCACGACCACGGCCTGGGTGACCGTGACGTCGTCCAGGACGCCGACAGCGCCCAGGATGATGGCGGCGAGCAGGATCCCGCGCAGGTCCAGCTGTCCACCCTCGATCGTCGAGAGGAAGTTGAGGTCCGCTCCGGCGACGTAGGTGAACTCCGCGACGGCCGTCGCCGCTCCAGCCAGCAGTCCTGTGACCGCGAGTGCCCCGGCGGTCCCGAGGATCGCCGCGAGGCTGGCCCGCGACCAGCCTTCGGTCAGCAGGATCGTCATCGCCGTGATGGCGGTAGCGCCGAGGACCGCGAGTGGAATGGGGGACACGCCCGCGATCAGCAGCGGCACCAGGATCCGCAACAGGACCGCGATGGTCAGCCCAAGGGCGATGAGCGCTCGCGCACCGCGCCATCCGCCGACGATCAGCACGGCCACGGCGAACAGCAGGGCCAGGAACCCGAGGGCCGGTGTCCGCCAGCGATCGGCCACCGCGACATAGGGCTCCGCGGCGGCGTCCGCCCGGGTGATCGACACGACGACCTCGTCGCCGGGCATGAACCCCGACGCCACCTCCGTGCCTCCAGGACCCTCGAGCGATGCCTCCAGGATCTCGCCGGCTCGGTCGCCGTCGAGCACGACGACGCGCGCCACCGGGACCGGGGGCCGACCCTGGTCGGTGCCGTCCTGGGACGGCGGCACGATCTCCAGGATCCGCCCGTGGAGCGCCTGCACCTCCGCGGTCCCGGTGGCCGGCGGTAGCGCCGGGACGGGCAGCACCGTGACGAGGGCGATGAGGATCAGGCCGCCGGCGATGGTGACCAGCTGGCGGCGCGATCCGGCGACGAAAGAAGGCATGGAAGGGCAGACGCTGACGGGGTGTCGGTCAGCCGCTGCGCGTCGCGGTGACCGAGAAGGACAGTGGGAGCCGCCCCCTTTCCTCAGGGCGCACGTCGCGGTGGCCGGCCCACCAGTCCACCGGGTGCTCGGCGATCTCGATCAGGCGGAGGCCGGATCGAGCGAGTGCGGTGACGACTTCCCCGAGCGTCCAGGCCCGGGCGAACTTCCAGTGCTGCTCGCTGTCCGGGATCGACAGCCGGTCGATGTACTCCGGAGCCCAGCCGCGCGAGGCTTCCGGTCCGCCGAAGTAGTCGTAGCCGGTGAGGATCCAGCTTCCGTCCTGGTCCGCGTCGAACAACCATTCCGCCGGATGGCCCTCGAAGATGACCAGACGACCCTCCGGAGCCAGGAGACGGCGCAGGACGGCTGCCCAGGCATCCAGGTCCTGGAGCCACATCAGCGACCCTCGGCCCGTGTAGAGCAGGTCCGCGGTCCCGTCCAGGTCATGGGGAACATCGAGCACGTCCGCCTCCACCCAGCTGGCCGGGGCGCCCGTGGCCGCGGTCAGGCGGCGTGCCAGGTCCAGCATCCGGGGGCTGAAGTCCACGCCGACGACCTCGGTCGCGCCGAGGTTCCACAGGGAGAGCGTGTCGCGTCCGCCGGCGCACTGCAGGTGGATCGCCCGGCGGCAACGGCCTCGCAGGTCTCCGATCAGGTCCTGCTCGACGGGGTACAGGTTCGACCCGCCGCCGCGGATCTGGTCGACCGTCTCCGCGAACCAGCCCTCGTACCGTTCCGCGGCCTCGTCCCAGGCCGCCCGGTTCGCCGCGTGCATCCCGCGGACGTCCGCGGCCTCCTCCGGCGTGACGGGACGGACGTCGGCGTCGTCACCGGCGGCCCGCTCGATGGTCGTCATCGCGGCGAGTGTAGCGCCCGGCGGTGCGGTTCCCGCCAGTCCGGGGCCGGTGCGCGGGCCGCCGGCGCGCCGACCGGAGCCCGCGAGTGAATCAGCAAGGCCGCCATCCCGTCGAACGGCGGCCTGGTTCAGTTCTGGGGCGGGACCCGGGGGAGCCCCGGCCCGCGTGTCGGCGGCCGGGCTCATGCCCCGGACCGCCGGGGCCTGCCGGCGCGAGTTTCATCCGAGAGGTTGCCCGCACGGGGGCGTGTCGCCGGGTTCGAGGCACCGCGCGATGCGTCTTCGCTCACGGTCAGCCGGCGCGCCTGAAGGTCGCGCCGTCGCGAGCCGAGCCAAAGGGCCGTTCGCACCGCCATCTCCGGTTACCTCCCGGGACGCCCACCGCAGGGGGAAGGACGAGAGGCCTTCATTATCAACCCCCGCGCAACCCCCTATTGGGTGAAGTGACCTGACTCGGCCGAGAACGGGTTGCCGTCGGCCGGTTGCAGCGCCCGTCAGCCGCCGGAGACCGCCGGGATGACGTAGACGTCCGCGCCCTGCGGCACCGGCGTGTCCAGCCCCGCGGGCTCGCCGGCGACGAACATGTTCAGGTGCCGGCGCAGGCCGGGACCGGAGTCCAGGACCCGGTTCGCAAGCCCCGGCACCCGGCGGTCGAGATCCGCGATCACCTCCCGGACCGTGGCGCCCGTTGCCTCGACGCGGCGGGGGCAGCCGGGGAACAGCGCGACCAGCGATCGTGGGAGATGGACCACGGCGGGGCGACCAGGCTCACCCAACGACCAGCGCCTCCACCGACCAGATCGGCGGCAGGTTGTCCGCGATCCTCGCCCACGTCCGGCCCTCGTCGGCGCTCGCGCAGACCCGGCCCGTGCTGGTGCCGAAGTAGACGCCAACGGGGTCGAGCCGGTCCACGGCCATCGCCTCGCGCAGCACGCCGATGTGGGCGTCCACCTGCGGCAGGTCGTCGCCGCTCCGGATCCACGTGTCGCCGCCGTCATTGGTACGCCAGACCGCGGCGCTGGCATCGGGCATCAATCGGCCGGCTTCGGGCTCGGTGAGCGGGATGGTCCACACGGTCTTCGGATCGCGCGGATGGGCGGTCACCACGAAGCCGAACTGGGTGGGGAGCCCGTCCGTGATCTCGTCCCAGGCAACGCCGCCGTCGGTGGAGCGATAGACGCCGCAATGGTTCTGCTGGTACAGGGTCTCGGCCCCGTCCGCTGCCATGACCAGCTTGTGGACACACTGCCCGAACTCCGGGTACTTCTCCGGATGGAAGTCGGCGCGGACGCCTCGATTGCGGGTCGCCCACGTGGCGCCGCCGTCCTGCGTCCCGAACACGCCGACGGCCGAGATCCCCACCCACATCCGATCTGGATCGGTGGGGTGGGGGACGATGGTGTGCAGGATCAGGCCTCCCGCGCCGGGTCCCCATTCCGGGCGCGACGGATGGGCGGTGAGGCCCTCGACGTGTGCCCAGGTCCGGCCCCTGTCGGTGCTCCGGAACAGGCCGGCAGGTTCGACGCCCGCGTAGATCGCGTCGCGGGTCGCGGTCACGTTCCAGACCGTGGTGATCCTGGGGCCGTCATCGCCGTAGGTCAGGCCCTCGCTCGAGTGGGACCAGGTCTCGCCAAGGTCCTCGCTCCGCCACACGGCGGCACCCCACCACGGACTGCCGCTGGCCGCCAGGAGCGCGTTCGTTCCGGGTTCCACGGAGATGTCGCGGATCGGCCAGGCGTCGCAGTACGGCCCGCGCCGTCGCCAGTCGCGGCGGGAGGCGTCGCCCTCCAGCGCCGGGGTTCCGCAGCTGGAGCGTGAACGTGTACCTATGCCACGCTCGGCGCGTGCGGGCGGGATGGGTCAGCCGGCGACGGTGGCCGGTGCAGCCTGCGGGGTGGCCACCCGGACGTAGCGGGGCGGCTCGGCGACACCAG
>CAMTVM010000030.1:0-72404 GCA_947085195.1 uncultured Chloroflexota bacterium | reverse complement strand
TCGGCGCAGGCAACTGGGCGACGGTGAACCTGTGTGACACCGTCATGGTGTTCGCGGGATCCGGACCACCCCTGCTTGTGTCCGTGAACTGGATCACAGGCGGCGGCGGCATCTGGCGCGTCGCGAGTTAGGACCTGCCTCGAACTCGGTCGGCATCGTGGAGTGCGGGCCAGCGGACGACGGCAGGCGAGGCCCGTCCTTGTTCAGGTGCACGTCCGGGACGCCGGCTGCACGGCTGCCGACTGTGCGCACAAGGCGGTCTTCGACAAGGTGCCGATGGACGGGGCGTCGGCCATCGCCCGACCCTTCCTGGGACCGGCGATGCCGGCAGGCGGGGTCCCGCTGGAGCGGCCGTCGCCATCGCGCTCCGGTTGGAGTCGTTCTCCTGGATCAAGCTCCTAGCTGTCCACCCTTGCCAGGTGCGCCCCGAGGCCGCCCAGCACGCGGGCGGTCATCCCCCACACGGCCAGCCCGTCGATCGGGTAGGCGGCGTAGCGGACCTGCCAGCCACGGATCTCGCGCTGAACGTGGAGCAGCTCCCCGCCGGGGAGGAAGGCGCGGACCGGCGCTTCGAGGATCGCCGCCACCTCGGAGGTCTGGGGCGTCATGACCGGCCGTCGCCCGGCGATCGCCACGACCGGCGTCACCGAGAAGTTGCTGACGGGGATCCACTGCGGCGGCAGCGTGCCGATCACGCGCACGCCCGCGGCCACCAGGTCCAGGCCCACCTCTTCGGCCGCCTCGCGCATGGCGGTGGCGGTGATGTCCGCGTCCCCGGGCTCCGCGCGGCCACCCGGAAAGGAGACCTCGCCGGAGTGGTGCCCGCCCCGGTCGGTGCGCTCCGTGAGGACCAGGCGCGCGTCGCCCGCGTCGTCCGGGAAGAGCAGGACCAGGACCGCCGCCGGACGACTGGACGAGGGCGTGCTCGGCCATGCCGGGCGAGGGCGGGGTCCACCGGTCTCCGTCATGACCGGCATCAGCGCCGCCGGGCCCTCGGGCAGGACCTCCGGCAGCGGCTCGAGGCGGCGCAGGACGTCGTCGAAGCGCATGGGGCGCTAGTTGACCCGCCCACCCTCGTCGGGCGGCTTCCGCTCCTCGATCGGCGGCAGGTCGAACGCGGACACGCGGCGCGCGGCCCCGGCGCCTTCGTCGGGACCCGCCGCGGCCCGGGCGTCGCGCCGGTCGCCCGCCTCGGCCACCACGGTGCTGGACTCGGTCGAGAACACGAGGGTGCCGGAGACGGGATCCGCATCGGCGATAACCACATCCCCCGGCCGGAAGGTCCCGGCGAGCAGCGCCCGCGCGAACGGGTTCTCCACCAGCCGCTGGATCGTCCGCTTGAGCGGTCGTGCCCCGTAGGCGGGGTCCGTGCCCTCGCGCACGATCAGCGCCTTTGCCGCCGGCGTCAACTCGAGCGTCAGGTCGTTGGCCGCGATGCGCCGCACCAGCTCGACCAGGCGCAGCTCGGCGATCGCACCCAGCTCCGCGTCGGTGAGCGCGTGGAACACGATGACCTCGTCGACGCGGTTCAGGAACTCCGGCCGGAACTGTGCGCGCAGCGCGTCGGTGACCTGGCGCTTCATCGACTCGTAGGCGCTCTCGCCCGGCCGGCCCGCGCCCGACTGGATCTGCCCGCTGCCCACGTTGCTGGTCATGATCACGACGGTGTTCCGGAAGTCCACGGTGCGCCCCTGCGAGTCGGTCAGGCGCCCGTCGTCCAGGACCTGGAGCAGCACGTTGAAGACGTCCGGGTGCGCCTTCTCGATCTCGTCCAGCAGCACCACCTGGTAGGGCCGCCGCCGGACCGCCTCGGTCAGCTGCCCACCCTCCTCGTAGCCCACGTACCCCGGGGGCGCGCCGGTCAGCCGCGACACCGCGAACTTCTCCATGTACTCGCTCATGTCGATCCGGACCATCGCCTGCTCGTCGTCGAACAGGAACAGGGCGAGCGCACGGGCCAGCTCCGTCTTGCCCACGCCGGTCGGCCCCAGGAACAGGAACGACCCGAT
The DNA here is from genome assembly GCA_947085195.1 of uncultured Chloroflexota bacterium. Taxonomy (GTDB): domain Bacteria; phylum Chloroflexota; class Limnocylindria; order Limnocylindrales; family CSP1-4; genus CAIXZV01. The sequence continues at coordinate 70,395 of CAMTVM010000030.1, read as the reverse complement.
CGGCCGGTGCGGGTCCCCCAGGCCGGCGCGCGCCCGGCGGACCGCATCCGACACCGCCTCGATGGCCTCGTCCTGGCCGACGATGCGCTCATGCAGGCGGCCCTCCATGTGGACGAGCTTCTCCAACTCGCCCTCCAGGAGGCGCGTGACCGGGATCCCGGTCCAGGCCGCCACGATCTCCGCGACGTCGTCCGCGGTGACCTCCTCCTTGAGCAGGGCGCCGGCACCCTGGAGCGCGGCGATGGCTGCCTCCTCGGTCTTCATGCGCTCCGCCAGCTCCGCGGTCCTGCCGTACTTGAGCTCCGCGGCCCGTCCGTAGTCCGCCTCCCGCTCGGCCTGCTCGATGCGGACCTGGAGCTGCTCCAGCTCGGACTTGGTGGCCCGGATCGCGCCGATGGCCGACTTCTCCGCCTCCCAGCGCTGCTTCATGGCTCCGGCCTGCTCGCCGATCTCGGCCAGCTCCTTCTCCAGGGCTTCGAGCCGGGCCTTCGACGCGTCGTCGGTCTCCTTGCGGAGCGCCTCGCGCTCGATCTCCAGCTGGATCCGCCGGCGCTCCAGCTCGTCCAGCTCGATCGGCATGGAGTCGATCTCCATCCGCAGCCGGCTCGCGCTCTCGTCGACCAGGTCGATCGCCTTGTCGGGCAGGAAGCGCTCCGTGATGTAACGGTTGGAGAGCGTGGCAGCGGCGACCAGCGCCGAGTCCGTGATCCGGACGCCGTGGTGGACCTCGTACCGCTCGCGCAGGCCGCGCAGGATCGAGATCGTCTCCTCGACCGTGGGCTGGTCCACCACCACCGGCTGGAAGCGGCGCTCCAGGGCCGCGTCCTTCTCGATGTGCCTGCGGTACTCGTCCAGCGTCGTGGCGCCGATCGTGTGCAGCTCGCCGCGGGCCAGCATCGGCTTGAGGAGGTTGGAAGCGTCCATCGCGCCCTCGGCGGCGCCGGCCCCGACGACCGTGTGGAGCTCGTCGATGAACAGGATCACGCGGCCTTCGCTGTCCTTGATCTCCTTGAGGACGGCCTTGAGGCGCTCCTCAAACTCGCCGCGGAACTTGGAGCCGGCGATGATCGCGCCGAGATCCAGCGAGATCACGCGCTTGTCCTTGAGCGTCTCGGGGACGTCGCCGCGGACGATCCGCTGGGCGAGGCCCTCTGCGATGGCGGTCTTGCCCACGCCCGGTTCGCCGATGAGGACGGGGTTGTTCTTGGTGCGACGGCTGAGCACCTGGATGACGCGGCGGATCTCCTCGTCGCGGCCGATGACCGGGTCCAGCCTGCCCGCGCGGGCCTCCGCGGTGAGGTCCCGGCCGTACTTCTCCAGGGCCTGGTAGGTGCCCTCCGGGTTGGGGGTCGTGACCCGGTGTCCGCCGCGGACGGCCTGGAGCGCACCCAGCAGGGCCTCGCGGCCGGCGCCGTGCCGGGCCAGCAGCGCCTGGGCCTCGCCGCCGGACTCGACCACGCCGAGGAGCAGGTGCTCCGTCGAGGTGTACTCGTCCCCCAGGCGCCGGGCCTCCTCCATGGCACGCTCGATGATCTTCTTGGCGCGCGCGTCGAGGGTCAGCTGGCCTCCCTGGATCCGCGCGCGCCGGGCGAGGATCGCGGCGATCTCGCCCCGGAACGCAGCCAGGTCCACGCCGAGGCGCCGGAGCGTCTCGGCGGGGATTCCGTCGTCCGGATCCACGAGGGCGGCGAGCAGGTGCTCCGCGTCCAGGACGGGGCTCTGCGCCCGCTCGGCGAGCTGCTGGGCGGCGACGATGGCCTCCTGGGCCTTCTCGGTGAAACGGTCGAGCTGCATGGCGGTGTCCGGTGTGGTGGCCTACGTGGAGCGCGGGTCGGGCTGGTCGACGAGATCCAGGAACGTCCGCGCGGCGCCCGCTGCCCGATCGTCCAGCTGCGCGGGGAGCACGACGCGAACCTTGACATAGAGATCTCCGGCGCCCTCCTCCTTCATCTTCGGCATCCCCTGTCCCTTGAGGCGGATCGTGCGCCCGGACTGGGTCCCGGCCGGGATCGTGAGCAGGATCCGGCCCTTGAGCGTGGCGAGCGGGATCTCGGCGCCGAGGAGGGCCTCCTTCAGGGTGACCGGCAGCTCCCGCTCAAGGTCCGCGCCGCGGCGCAGGTACACGCCGTGTGGGGCGACACGGACGACGACCACCACGTCCTGCCCGTCGGGTCCCTTGCCCGACAGGCGGACGCGACTCCCGTTGTCCACGCCGCGGGGGAGTTTGACCTCGTAGCGCCTGCCCTCCACCTCGACGAGGCGCGTGGTGCCGTGGAAGGCCTCCTCCAGCGTCAGCTCCGCCGGGGCCTCCAGCTCTCCGATCCTGGGCCGTGTCGCGGGCCGGTGCGCCGCCCGGGAATGGGATCGGTGCGCCGCTCCGCCGGTTCCGCCCGCGGTCCCCGTCCCGGGTGACCCGTTCCCGGCGGTGCCCATCCCGGACAGGATGTCCTCGAAGGAGGGACCGGCCCCGGCCTCACGCCGGGCGGCCCGCCCGGCGGCCACATCGTGCTGGCTCCCCGGCCCGCCCGTGGCCCCCGTCGCGCTCGAGAAGAACATGCGGAAGAAGTCCGAGAAGCCGGCGTCACCGCCGCCGGCCGTCCGGAACTCGTAGCGGACGTCGCCCGCCCGGTCCGGGCCCGCGCTTCCGGCCGGCCCGCCTGCGCCCCACCCCGAGAACGGGCCGCCGGGCCCGAACGGGTCCTGGCCGCCCCGACCCCCCCTGCCCCCGCCCGCGCTTCGGAACTGGTCCCAGCTGGCGCCGAGGGTGTCGTACTGCCTGCGCTTCTCGGGATCCGAGAGGACGGCGTTCGCCTCGTTGACGTCCTTGAACCGGCGCTCCGCGGCCTTGTTCCCGGGATTCCGGTCCGGATGGTGTTCTCGCGCCAGCTTCCGGAACGCCTTCCTGATCTCGGCCTGCGCGGCCGAGCGAGGGACGCCCAGGATCTGGTAGTAGTCGCGGTACTCCATCGGACCGGACCCGGCTGCGGGTGGCTAGCGCGTCCCCTGCACGACGACCTGGGGCTGGTCGGCGGGCGGGAACGACGTGCGGACCCGGGACTCGCCGCCCGCCTTCGATCCGCGACCACCACCGACCGTGGTGGTCGCGAGATCGATCGGCTGCGGGCGTCGGCGGAGGGCGGCCTCGAGGACCTGGTCCATCGTGTCGGTGAGGACCAGCTTCAGCTGCTTGCGGATCTCCTCGGGGATGTCCCGGAGGTCCTTCTCGTTCTTGCGCGGCAGGATGACCATCCCGGCGCCGGCGAGGTGCGCGGCGAGGATCTTGCTCTTGAGCCCGCCGATCGGGAGGACCCGGCCTCGGAGCGTGATCTCGCCGGTCATCGCGACGTCCTTCCGGACGGGGATCCCGGTCAGCGCGGACACCATGGCCGTGGCCATCGTGACGCCGGCGGACGGGCCATCCTTCGGGATCCCCCCGGCCGGGACGTGGATGTGGAGGGTGTTCTGCTCGAACATCTCGCGCGGGATGCCGAGCGCGGCGGCGTTCGACCGGATCCACGACAGGGCGGCTCGGGCGGACTCGCGCATGACGTCGCCCAGCTGGCCGGTGAGGATGAAGTCCTCCTTGCCCTCCATCTTGGTGACCTCGACCGCGACCACGTCACCGCCGACCTCCGTCACCACGAGGCCGATGGCGGACCCGGTCTGGTCCTCGGCCTCCAGCTCGCCGTATTCGAAGCGAGGCGGGCCGAGGTACGCCTCGAGCTTCTTCACGTCCACGACGGTCTTGCGCTTGCGGCCCTCGGCCACCGAGCGCGCCACCTTGCGCATGATGTTGGCGATCTCGCGCTCGAGGTTCCGGACACCCGCCTCCTTGGTGAAGGCCTGGACCAGCGCGACGAGGACCTCGTCGGTGATCTCCACGTGCTTCGCCTTGAGCCCGTGGTTCTCCATCTGCTTGTGAACCAGGAAGCGCCGGGCGATCTCGACCTTCTCCGTCTGCGTATAACCCGGCAGCTGGATGACCTCCATGCGGTCGCGGAGGGCGGCCGGGATCGGGTCGAGCAGGTTGGCGGTGGCGATGAACAGCACCTTGCGGAGGTCGAACGGGACCTCGAGGTAGTTGTCCTGGAAGCTGAAGTTCTGCTCCGGGTCCAGGACCTCCAGCAGCGCGGACGACGGGTCGCCGCGGAAGTCCATGCCGATCTTGTCCACCTCGTCCAGCATGAACACCGGGTTGTTGGTGCCGGCGGTCTTGATGCTCTGGATGATCCGGCCGGGGAGCGCGCCGATGTACGTGCGCCGGTGGCCGCGGATCTCCGCCTCGTCGTGGATGCCGCCGAGGCTCATGCGGGTGAACTTGCGACCCATCGCCCGGGCGATGCTCTTGCCCAGGCTGGTCTTGCCCACGCCGGGCGGGCCCACGAACAGCAGGATCGGGCTGCGGATGGTGTCCGCCAGGCTGCGCACCGCGAGGTACTCGAGGATGCGCTCCTTGACCTTCTCGAGGCCGTAATGGTCCTCGTCCAGGATCAGCGCGGCTTCCCTGATGTTGAGGCGGTCGTCCGTGGACGTGTTCCACGGCAGCGAGACGAGCCAGTCCACGTACGTCCGGATCACGCCGACCTCGGGCGACGCGGACGGGATGCGGCTCATCCGGTCGATCTCCTTGATCGCCCGGGTGCGCACCTCCTCCGGCATGCCGGAGGACTCGACCTTGTCGCGGAGCTCGTTGATCTCGGCCTGCTGCGGGTCGTCCTCGCCAAGCTCGCGCTGGATCGCCTTGAGCTGTTCGCGGAGGATGTACTCCCGCTGGGTCTTGTCCATCTCGGACTTGACCTCGCTCTGGATCTTCCCCTTGAGCTCGAGGATCTCGATCTGGCGGGCCAGGAACGCCGCGACGAGCTTGAGCCGCTGTTCGACGTCGATCGTCTCGAGGAGCTCCTGGCGCTGCTCGGTGGACATGTCGGGGCTGTAGGCCACCATGTCCGCGAGGAGCCCGGGCTCCGTGATGTTGCGGGCAGCGACGGCGGCCTCCGGCGGCACCGGGGCGCCGTTGGCGACGTACTGCTCGATCTGCGCCTGGACGCTCCGCATGAGCGCCTGGATCTCGACGCCGGTGGGGACCGCGTCGGTCAGCTCCTCGACGCGCGCGACGAGGTACGGCAAGGTCTGCGTGAAGCCGTGGACGCGGATGCGCCCCTGGCCCTGCACGATGGCCCGGACGGTGCCGTCGTGGAGCTGGACGACCTGGGCGATCTTGGCCAGCGTCCCGATGGTGTAGAGCTCGGACGGGTCCCCGATGTCCTCCTGCTCGGCCTGGCGCTGGGTCACGAGGGCGATGGGCCCTCCGGACTCGGTCGCGGCGTTGAGCGCCGCGACGCTCTTGTCGCGCCCAACCTGGAGCGGGACGATCATCTCCGGGAAGATGACCGTCTCCCGGAGCGCGACGAGCGGCAGATCGCGCAGTTCCGGCGCTGCCTGCTTCGGCTCCTCCTCCGGGTTCGACGGTCGCTTGGCCATCAGGGGTCTCCTTGCGGTGCCGGCCGGGTGGTCCGACACGACGGTGCTGTGCTTGCTTCTGGTGGTCGTCCGGGTCAGGGGTCGGGATCCGGGCGTCCGGCCCGGGCGCCCCGCGGCCCAGGGGCGGCCGCCGTGCGGTCTTCCGAGGCCGCCGCCGCGCGGGCCTCGGCGCGCTGCTCACGGATTCCTTCGTCGTAGAGGGCTTCGAGGATCCTCTTGCCGAGGCGCTCCTCGAGCTCGAACAGCGTACGAACCCCGGCCAGGTTGACGCCCCGGTCCCGGGTCAGGTGCCGGATCCACAGGATGCGCCGGATGTCCTCTTCCGAATAGAGGCGGATGTTGGTGGGGGTGCGCGCCGGGCAGACCAGCCCCTCGTCGTCATAGATCCGCAGCGTCCTCGGGTGCGCCGAGACCAGGGTCGCGGCGACGCTGATGACGTAGACGGGGCGGGTGGGGTCCCGGTCCGGCCGGCGCGCGGCTGCCATGGATCAGGTGTTGGGGGTGTTCGCGGCGAGGGTGGTGCCGGTCTCGACGGCTGCCGCCTCGCCCCCGGTCATGGGGCGGATCTGGATCTGGCGCGGCTTGACCTGCTCGGCCCTGGGGATGCGGAGCCTGAGCACGCCGTGCTCGAACGTGGCCTCGGTCTTCTCGGCCTCCAGGCCGGTGGGCAGGGTCACGGTTCGCATCACGCTGCCGCGGGCGATCTCGCGGACCAGCCAACCGGACTCCTCGCCGGAGCGCTCCGAGCGGTCCTCGGCGCGGATGGTGAGGGTGTTGTTATCGACGGTGATATCGACGTCCTCGGGCTTCACGCCCGGCAGGGCCGCCTCCACCAGAAGATCATCCGGCGTGGTGCGCACGTCCAGCGGCAGGCGGGCGAGGTCCCCGTTGCCGGCGTAGGCCGCGAATGGCCGGAAGACGGTGTCATCGAACAGTCGGTCCATCGCCTGGCGAAGCGTCAAGAGCTCGCTGAAGGGCGACGGGCGGCGCGTTAGCGTCATCAGGTCAGCCTCCTGCTGTTCTGCCGGCGGCTCTGCGCAGCCGGCTGTGATCGGGATGGTCGACCGACGTTCCCGGCAGGTTGCCCATCGGTCAGTCGGAAGAGTACAACCTTGTCAATAATGTTGTCAAGATAAGTGTCCTCAACCATGTCGCAACCATGGACACGGTTGGGTGGAGCCGCCGCGGCCCAGGTGGATGCAACCGGCGAGCGGTGAGCGTCTGCCGAGCGGCGGCAGAGCGCCTCCACGTCCGGACCGGACGCCTCCCCCACCGGGCGCCCCTTGGATCAGATCTCCGGGAACTCCCCGATCAGCTGCGCCCGGAGTTCCGCCTCGCAGTCCGGCCGCCCGATCGCGATCACCTTGTCGCCCTCGGCGAGGACCGTGTCCATCCGCAGCGGCGTCGGGACGCCCGCACGGATGACACCGAACAGCGAGCAGCCCTTGGGCACCACGAGATCCATTGCCACCCGTCCAATCGCCGGCGAGTCGGGCTGCAGGTGGGCCTCGATGATCTCCAGCTCACCGACCCCCAGCGCCGCCAGGTGCAGCAGCTCGTGGACCGGGATGTCCTGCTCGATCGAGCCCAGGATCATCCGGGTGGGGCTGATGATCTCGTCCACCCCGAGGTGGCGGAACAGGTGCTCGTTCTTCGGGTTGTTGACCCGGGCGATGGTCCGCGGCACGTCGAAATGATGCTTCGCCATCTGGCAGATGACCAGGTTGTCCTCGTCGTCACCGGTGACCGCGGCCACGATGTCCGCCCGGTTGGCACCTGCCTCGTGGAGGTACTTGCCCTCACAGCCATCGTGTCCGATGACGACGGATCCGATCTCGTCGCGGATCTGTTCCGCGCGCCCCCGGTCCTTCTCCATCAGGGCGACCTCGTGCCCCGATCCGATCAGCTCCTTGGTCAGGTAGTACCCGACCTTGCCGCCGCCCACGACCAGCACGAACATGGCTCAGGCCTCCGTGGGGGTGCTGCCGCCGGCGTCGCCCGCCGGGCCCGGGCCTGCGCCGCCCGCAGGGCCCGGGGCCGGGGCCGGGCTGCCGTCCGGGTGGAGGTGGGGTGTCTCGGGGGCGTAGATGCCCGGGTGGGGGGGCGTTGCCTGGCCCGCGTAGGCCAGGATCGCGGTGGTCATCAGGTTCGTCCGGCAGACCGTGGCGATCCCGAGGAGCGCATAGGCCTCCGCGCGGACGGGGTCGTTGACCTTGGAGACCGTGCGCCGGGCCCCCAGTGCCTCGATGCCCAGCTGCGCGGCCATGATGTTGCGGTTGTCGCCCTCGGTCAGGGCGAGGAACAGGTCCGCGCCCTCGGCGCCGGCCCGGCGCAGCGTGTCCTCGTCGGTACCGTCGCCGCGGAGCGCGGTTCCGCCGAAGGAGGACGGGAGACGGTCGAACGCGGCCGACAGCCGGTCGATGATCAGGACCTGCCAGCCGGCGCGATCAAGCTCGTCGGCCAGACCGGCCCCGACTCGACCACAGCCGATGATCACGGCTTTCATGTCTGCTCCTCGGGCATCGCCTCGCGGATGACCCAGACCGCGCACGGTGCGTTCTTCAGGATGTACGGGATCGTGCGGCCGATGGCGAAGTCCCCACCGAACCGGCGCCGGAACGGGAGGCCGCAGATGATCAGGTCCGCCTCGCGCTCGCTGGCCTCGTCCACGATCGCCGCGCCGACGTCGCGAGCCTGGAGCAAGACCGTCTCAAGGGTGTAGCGAGAGGCTTCGGCCGTGGCCTCGGCGATGTCGAGGACGCGCTGCGCGTCCTCCGACCGGCCCGCCACGTCCGCATCGAGCGGAAGCGTCCAGTCGATCTCCACGACGTGGACGCCGATGAGCTCTGCGCGGGACGCCTTCGCGATCTCGGCCGCCAGGGCGACGATCGGCCGGTCCGTCCGGCCTCCGGCGAGTGCCACGACGGCGCGCCGGAACTGGGGTGCCGACGAGTCGGCCACGAGCTGGACTGCCTCCTGTACGACGCGCCGACGGGTGGGTCATGGGTGACGCCCCACCGATCCTGCGCCGGGCCACGATACCACCGGCCCGCGCGGGCTGAGCCGCGGCTGACGGCTGGCCGGTCGAACCTTCGGCCCTCGTGCGACGTGCCGTCTCGCGCCCGCGCCGCCGTCAGGCGGCCGGCGGGGACGCCTCCGGGGCCTCACCGTGCGCTGGCTCATGTGGCTCGGCGCTCCGCCGGTACGGAACGTCCGCGATGACGGTGTGCTCGCGACCCACGAGGGCCGCCTTGAGGCGCCTCGCCGCCTGGTTGTACAGCAGGCGGTCCCACCAGTGGCGCGCCACGTACTCGGGCAGCACCACGATCGTGGTGGGCGCCTCCCTGTCGGGCGGCCACGCGAGGTCGAGGACGTCCAGATAGGTCACCATCGGGCCCACGAGGGCGCGGTACGGTGATTCGACCACCACCAGCGGCACGCCCGGCAGCTGGCGCTCCCAGCGCTCGCGGAGGTGCCCTGCCTCCTCGAGGTCGGTGGTCACGAACACCGCCTGCAGGAGGGATGGATCGCTTGCGAGCGAACGCCCGAACATCACCGCCTGGACGACCGCCCGGTTGATCCCGTTGACCGGGATCACCACGCGCTGCTCCCGGTGGGTCCGGTCGAACACGAGGTCGTCCCGGACCCCCAGCTCGATCGCCTGGCCGTCGTACTGGTGGCGGATGAACAGCATGATCCCGACCAGGGTGGGGATCATGATCACGATGAGGTAGGCGCCGGACGTGAACTTGACGGACGTGACCACGATCGCCACGACCCCCGTGAGCATCGCCCCGACGGCGTTGATCGCCAGCCGGTACCGCCAGCCCTGCCCCCCGTTCGAGATCCAGTGCCGGACCATGCCGGACTGGGCGATCGTGAAGTCGATGAACACCCCTACGGCGTACAGCGGGATCAGGGCATGCGTGGAGCCACCGGCCCCGATGACCACGATGCCGGCGACGACGCCCAGGAGCAGGATGCCGGTGGAGAAGGCAAGTCGATCGCCGCGGAACGCGAACTGGCGGGGGATGAACCCGTCCTCGGCCAGGACCGCGGCCAGGCGCGGGAACGCGTTGTAGCTGGTGTTGGCCGCCAGGAACAGCAGCAGGGCCGTGAATGCCTGGAACAGGTAGAACCCGGCGGTCTCGCCGTACACGTGACGGGCGATCTGGGCGATGACCGTCTGCCTGGGCTCCTCGATGGGGAGGATGTGGAAGCTCGTGGCCAGGAAGGTGATGCCCACGAACAGCGTGCCCAGGATGATCGCCATCGCCATCAGCGTCCGCGCGGCGTTCTTCGCCTCGGGCCGCTTGAACGCCGGCACGCCAGTCGCGATGGCCTCGGTGCCCGTGAGCGCGACGGCGCCCGATGCGAACGCGCGGAGCAGGACCAGGATGCCGACGTTCTCAGCCGTCTCCCGCGTGGCCTGGATGACCTCCTGGGACGGCAGGGGGCCGGTGTCGCCCGCGACGACGATCCGGAACACGCCCGTCCCGATCATCAGGAACGCGGAGCCCAGGAACAGGTACGTGGGGAGGGCGAAGATGTTCCCGGCTTCGCGGAGGCCCCGCAGGTTGCCGAGCGTGATCAGCCCGATCGCGAGCAGGCCCATCTCGATGCGCCACGGGTCCATGGCGGGCACCGCCGAGGCGATCTGTTCCACCGCCGACGAGGTGGAGACGGCGACCGTCAGGGTGTAGTCGATGAGCAGCGCCGCAGCGGCCACCAGCGACGCGTGCCGCCCGAAGTTGGCCTTGGAGACCGAGTAGGAGCCGCCGCCCATCGGATAGGCGATGCAGACCTGGCGGTAGCTGAACGCGACGATGGCGAGCAGGGCGCCGATCGCGAGGCTGACCTGGATCGAGAGGTTGAACGCAGCCCCTCCGACCCCGGCCAAAAGGAACGCCAGGATGATCTCCTCGGTCGCGTAGGCGGAGGACGAGATGGCGTCCGAGCTGAAGATCGCGAGGGCCTTCTTCTTGGGCAGCCGCTCCCCGGGCTCCTCCTCGTTGGACAGCGGCCGCCCGATGAGGAACTGCTTCACGCGCGCCGTGACCCGGCCCGTGGTGGTCGTGGGAGCGCTGGCCGCGGCCTTGGCCGTGAGTTGGCCCGGGCCCGTGTAACGGAAGTATGGCGCGTGGTGGCGCACGACCCGGATGCGCTTGTCGCCGGGTTTGCGTCCCTTGATGGGACGTCGACCCCCGATCACGGCTAGAGCCCGAACGCCAGACGTGACACCAGGCGCTCCGGGAGGCTGACCCGGCTCATCGCCGCCTGGACGCCGGCCACGTCGTAGGCCGTGCGCCGCCAGGTGGCAGACCCGTCGTCTGTGTCGAGGAGCAGCCACGATGCGGCGGGGATGCCGTCCCGTGGCTGACCCACGCTGCCGGGGTTGAGCAGGACGGAGCGGCCAGCGAAGGTGATGCGGGAGCCGGCCCCGGGGCTCACGGTCTCCAGGCGGCCGTCATGCTCGAGGTAGGCGATGGGGATGTGGGTGTGTCCGTGGAGGCCGGCCAGAGTCTCCATCGCGGCGATCCCGGCGCGCGCCACCGCCGCCGACGTGACGTACTCCCAGATCGGGTCGCGCGGGCTCCCGTGAACCATCGTGAACCCCTCGCGCTCAAGTCGCTCCGGCAGGGCGCCGAGCCATGCCCGCGTCTCGTCGCTGATGGTCGCGCGCGTCCAGAGCATGGCGTTGCGGGCATCGGTGTTGAAGGCTTCGATCTCCGGGCCGCCGAGGGCGGCCACGTCGTGGTTGCCGCAGACGCCCAGCGCCCCGACCTCCTTCAGGCGCGCCACCACCTCGTCCGGCTGCGGTCCGTAGCCCACGATGTCACCCAGCTGCCAGACCTCGTCGACGGATGGTACGGCGGCAAGCACGGCGTCCAGGGCCGCGAGGTTCGCGTGGATGTCGGAGAGCACGGCGACGCGCACCGGGGCAGGGTAGCGCAGGGACGCCCGGCGCACGGCCCTGGTTCACATCGGTTGTCGCCGTCGCTCGGCAGGATCCCGGGGGAACCGACGGTCGATCGGGCCGCCGCGCGGGACGACGACCAGCCGGTGTGTCTCGAGCCCCGGGACACCCGCCTCGTGGACCGTCACCGGACCCGCTCGGAGGGCGGCCAGCGTCCCGGCAGCGGCCGCCAGCTCAGCGTCCAGCGGCTCCCGCTTCCAGGCGACGAGGACGCCGCCCGGGGCCAGCAACGGCAGCGCGATCTCGATCAGTTCGGCCATGCCCGTGACGGCCCGGGCGGTCACCACGGACCAGGCCCCGCGGTCCCGCCCGTCCTGTGCCAATACCTCGGCGCGTACAGATTCCGCGGCCACCCGGCGCTCGAGACCGGTCGCGCCCACGACCGCATGCAGGAACCCGACCTTCTTGGCGACCGAGTCGACGAGCAGGGTCCGCTCCGGCCGAAGCACCGCGGCGAGCGGCAGGCCCGGATAGCCGCCCCCGCTGCCGAGATCCAGCAGGCCCGTCACGCCGCGAGGGGCGAGCAGCCCAACGGCCGCGAGGCTGTCGAGGACGTGGAGGCGGGCGACGCCCTGCGGGTCGCGGATGGCGGTGAGGTTGATGGCGGCGGTCCACGCGAGCAGCAGGCGGGCATGGCCGTCGATGACGGCGCGGGCGTCCGGCTCCAGTCGCAGTCCCAGGGCCTCGAGACCCGCGTCGAGGACATCCGAGTACGCGGCAGGGAGCGACGGAAGGTCCGCAACGCGCGTCGGGAGCGGATCTCTCGAACGATCCAGAGCACCCTCCTGTGGTCGTGCTCCGGTTCGTCCGGGAGCCGCTCCCGGCGTCGAACAGTTCGCACGCTGCGGGCGTCGACTCGGTCTGGCGTCATCCGCTCGGTTCCGGCCCGGGTCTCCCCGTGGCCCCTCGCGGATGACGCTACCCGGCGCGCGCACGCCTTGTGCGGAGTGCGGACGTTAGGTCCGGCCGGGCCGAGCGTCAAGGCCTGTTATCCACGTTCCGCCGTCGTGGACGCGAGTTGTGGATAACCGCGCCGCCGTGAGCGACTCAGCCGGTGCCCTTGGCCCCGCGTACCGGTCGTCCCAGCGTCCGCCGGACGACGTCCATGACCTCGTCCACGTACTTGTCCGCCTCGCCGCGCTCGGCCGCCGACCGGACGCAGCCCTGGACGTGATCCTCGAGAATCAGGATCGACACGGCATCCACCGCTGCGCGCAGCGCGGCGGTCTGCTGGAGGATGTCCACGCAGTACTCCTCGCGCTCGAGCATGCGCGCGATGCCGCGGACCTGGCCCTCGATGCGGCTGAGGCGCCGCACGAGCTGCGCCTTGTCCTTGCTGTAGCTGTGCCGGAACGTCGCGCGGTCGGCGGCGTGAGCCGGAGCCTGTCGGGAAGCGGTCTCGCCCATATCCCCAATGATACCCTATGGGGGTATGGGCACCCGTCCGAGGCGCTCGCGCGCCACCAGCGTCCGGAGTCGGTAGACTGACCCGCGATGGACCATCGCGGACTCCGGGCGCGCCTCACCGGGGATGGCTGCCTCTCGCATGGTGCGCCTCTTCCCGGCCGACCCCGCCGACCCGGGGGACCTGGGGCTTCGGGGAGCAGCACATGACCGCCGCGGCGGGCAAATCGCCGCATCCCGCGTTCGCGCACGCGAGCGAGGCGGAGCTGGCCCGGATCCTGGACTTCTACGACGTCCGCTGGCGCTACGAACCCGAGACGTATCCCATCGGCTGGAACCTGGACGGCGACGTGGTCGAGAGCTTCTCGCCGGACTTCTACCTGCCGGACCTCGAGCTCTACGTGGAGCTGACCACGCTCAAGCAGAAGCTGGTCCGCAAGAAGAACCGCAAGCTGCGCCGCCTCCGCGAACTGTATCCGGACATCCGGATCAAGCTGTTCTACGCGCGGGACTTCCGGATGCTGATGCTCAAGTTCGGGCGCATGGCGCTCATCGAGGACCTGACCGGGGCCACCGGGCAGAGTACGCCGCCGAGGCCTCCTGCCTCCCCGGCACCTCAGGTGTCCGTGCTGGACCCCACCGGGGCCGCACCGTCCGACGAACCCGGTTCCGTTGGCCGAGCGGCCACCGGCGATGTCGCCGGCGGGATCGCCTCCGACCTCTCCCGCACCGGGAGCCGTCGTCGGGGGCGCCGCCGCCGAGCGTCCGAGGCCGCCGCCGCGGCCCTCCCGGTCGCGCCCGCCGGTGTCGAATCCCGTGGGGACCCGGCGTGAGCAACCGGCTCGCCGTGCACAGGACGCCCGGAGGCGCGATCATCGACCCGCACCCTGAACCGACCCACGTGGAGGCAGCGCCGACCCGCCCATGACCCGAACCGCCGATCTCCAGACCGACATCGGGGAAGTCCTGCTGACCGAGGAGGCGATCGCCGCCAAGGTCGCCGAGCTGGGACGCCGGATCGGCGAGGACTACGCCGGCCGCAACCTCACCCTCGTCAGCGTCCTCAAGGGGTCCCTGCCGTTCATGGCGGACCTGATGCGCCAGATCCCGCTCCCCCTGCGCATCGACCTCATGGAGGTCAGCTCCTACGGCGGCACCGCCACGGAGTCGTCCGGTCTGGTCCGGATCATGAAGGACCTGTCCGCGACGATCGCGGGCGAGGACGTGCTCCTGGTGGAGGACATCATCGATACCGGGCTCACGCTCAACTACCTGGTCCGCTACCTGCGCGGCAAGAACCCGGCCTCGCTCCGGATCTGCACGCTGCTCGACAAGCCGGCCCGCCGCCTGGTCGAGATCCCCGTGGACTACGTCGGGTTCGAGATCCCGGACCAGTTCGTGGTGGGCTACGGGCTGGACTACAGCGAGCGCTACCGCAACCTTCGCTTCGTGGGCGTGCTCCGCCCCGAGGTCTACACCCCGCCCGCCTGATGCATCGACGCCCCCTCGGCAACGGCCGCCGCCTCGCGTTCATCGGTGCCCTCGTGCTGCTGGTCGGCACCCTGCTGCCCTGGTACACGGCCGGCGGGGACGGGGCCTTGCCGCAGACGGTCCTGCGGGCGTTTGACTCGAGCGGGATCGCCGCCTGTCTCGCAGCTCTTGCAACGATCGCCCTGATCGCCCTGCCGTACGCCGCGGGAGAGCGACCCCTCGCCGTTGACCGGGGCATCTCCTTCGGCCTGCTCGCCGTCGTGGCGCTGATCGGCGTCCTTATGAGCCTGTCGTATCCGGGGGTGCTCGAGGCACCCGAGGGCCTGCTGCCGGATCGGGCATACGGGTTCTGGATCTCGGTGGTGGGCGCGATCATGCTGGCCCGCGCGGCGTACGACGTCGTGCTGGAGCCGCCCCGCCGCTGAGCGCGAGCTGCTAGCGACGGGAGCAGACCGGCCGGACACCGGACGCGCTCCCCGAGCCCGGATCGATCACGGCGCAGCCCCGGCCGCGCCCACGTCAGTCGATGCCGAGGTAGGCCTTCTTCACGCTCTCGTCCTCGCGCAGTTGCGCGGCGCTCGCGCTGAGGACGATCCGGCCCGTCTCGATGACGTAGCCGCGGTTCGCGATCTGGAGCGCCTTCCGGGCGTTCTGCTCCACGAGCAGGATCGTCGTCCCCCGCGCGTGCAACTCGCGGATCTTGTCGAAGATCTGGTCCACCAGGAGCGGTGCGAGGCCCATGGACGGCTCGTCGAGGAGCAGGACCTTGGGGTCCGACATGAGGGCGCGGCTCATCGCCAGCATCTGCTGCTCGCCGCCGCTGAGCGTCCCGGCGACCTGGCCCCGGCGCTCCTTCAGGCGCGGGAACATCTCGAAGGCCAGGTCGATCCGATGGGCCACGACCGCCTTGTCGGACACGACGTAGGCGCCCATCTTGAGGTTCTCGAACACGGTCAGCCGGGCGAAGATCCGGCGGCCCTCCGGGACCTGGACGACACCCTTCGCTGTGATCTCGTGGGCGCTGTACCTGCCGAGGTCCTCGCCGTTCAGCGCGATCTGGCCGCTGCGCTGTCGAACGATCCCGCTGATCGTGTTGAGCGTGGTGCTCTTGCCGGCGCCATTGCCGCCTATCAGGGCGACGATCTCGCCCTGCCCCACATCCAGCGAGATCCCTCGCAGGGCATGGATGCTGCCGTAGAAGGTGCTGACGTCCGCGACGGACAGGAGGGGCGTGTCCATCAGGTCGCCGCCGCCAGGCTGTCGGCTTCGCCGGCCGCGACCGCCTCGGAGGTCTCCTCGCGGCCGAGATAGGCCTCGATCACCCGTGGATTCTGCTGGATCTCCCGGGGCGTCCCCTCCGCGATCTTCAGACCGTAGTCCAGCACCGTGACCCTGTCGGAGATCCCCATCACCACGCGCATCTCGTGCTCGATCAGCAGGATGGTGATCCCCAGCTCGGTGCGAAGCTTGCGGAAGAAGTCGGTCATCTGGAGGGTCTCGGAAGGGTTCATCCCGGCCGTCGGTTCGTCGAGGAGCAGCAGGCGCGGCGTGTTGGCCAGGGCGCGGGCCACCTCCAGCCGACGCTGATCCCCGTACGGCAGCTTCACGGCGAGGCTGTCGCCACGGCCCTTGAGTCCGACGAACTCCAGCAACCGCTGCGCCTCCTTGTGGGCCGCCAGCTCTTCCCGGCGCTGTGACGGCGTTCGGATGATCGCGCCCATCCAGGAGGAGCGCAGGTGGTTGTGCTGGCCGACCAGGATGTTCTCCAGTGCCGTCATGCTGTTGAACAGCCGGATGTTCTGGTAGGTCCGCGAGATCCCGCAGCGGGCGATCTCGTCCGGGCGAAGGGTATGGATCGGATCACCGGCAAAGGTGATCGTGCCCTCGTCCACGCGGAAGAACCCGGTCAGGCAGTTGAAGAACGTCGTCTTGCCGGCGCCGTTGGGACCGATGACGCTGGCGATCGAGCCCTCCTCGAGCTCAAAGTCCAGCGCGCTGACCGCGGTCAGTCCACCGAACCGCTTGGTCACCTGCTCCGCCTTCAGCAGGATCATCTTGCAGACTCCTGCGTGATCTCTTCTGGTGCGAGCAAATTCGCCTCGTCCATCTCGACCAGCTCGTCCGCGGTGTGCAGCTCGCGCTTGGCAATCCTCGAGGGCAGCAGGCCCTCGGGTCGATAGATCATGACGCCCATCAGGGCGACGCCATAGAACAGGAAGCGGTAGTCCGAGAACTCACGGAACAGCTCCGGCAGGCCGATGAGGACCAGCGCTCCGAGGACGACTCCGGGGATACTGCCCATACCGCCCACGACCACGATGGCGACGATGTTGATCGACAGCTGGAGCTGGATGCTGGTGGGGAACACGGACCCGACCAGCGCCACCGAGATGGCACCGGCGAGGCCGGCGAAGGCGCCGCCCATCATGTACGCCAGCAGTTTCGTCTGGACAAGGTTCACGCCCATGCCCTCGGCCACGTCCTCGTCCTCGCGGATGGCCATCCACGATCGTCCCAGCCTCGACGCACGGAGGCGCCAGGCCACGAAGCCGACGACCGCGGCGAAGATCAGCGCGATGTAGTAGATCTGGACGGGCCCGGCCAGCCAGTCGGTGGTCGCCACGCTGATGGGCTTGGGGATGTTCAGGACCCCCTGCGGCCCGCCCAGGACTCCCTTGAGCAGGTCCGAGCCGACGAGGATGCGGATGATCTCGCCGAAGCCAAGGGTGGCGATCGCCAGGTAGTCACCGCGGATGCGCAGGATCGGCAGGCCGAGGAAGATCGCGAACATCATCGAGGCCACGACCGCGAACGGGACCGCCTGCCAGAACGACAGCTGGGCGAGGCCGAACTCGCCGGGCGAGGTCAGCAGGGCGACCGTATACGCACCGACCGCAAAGAACGCGACGAAGCCCAGGTCCAGCAGCCCGGCCAGCCCCAGGGTGATGTTCAGGCCGAGGCCCAGCAGGATGAACAGGGCGACGGTCGCGATGACCTGCGCGAAGAACCCACCCATCGCGAGCGGGAACAGCAGGATCACGAGGAGGACCAGGGCCGCCAGCGGACCGACGACCAGGCGACGCTGGGCCTTCGGCAGCGCGTCCACGCGCTGCCTGGGCTTCGTCTTCCGGACGATGGCGAGGATCGCGATGGTCCCGAAGAACATGGTGATCGCGCCGGGGACGGTCAGGCCGTCCGCGGACAGCAGCAGGCGGGCCAGATCGGCCAGCGGGGTCACCAGCATGGGTGTTCGCAACAGCCCTGCGAAGAGGCCGAAGAAGATCAAGGCCCCCAGGCTCCACAGCAACCGCAGGCGCAGCGCGACGGGCAGCCCGGCCACGACGCCGGCCAGGCCTCCGGCGATCGCCCCGACCACGATCGGGAACCAGGCCCATGACGTCCCCTGGCCATTGGTCAGCAGGGTGTAGAGCTCCGGCGAGGCATTGAGGAACACGGCCCGCAGATCCACGGCAGAACTCACGAGGACGAGTCCGGTCGGGAAGGCCCCGGTGATCGCGCCGACGGCCGTTCCGGCCACGAGGGCCCGGAGTCGCGAGACGGCTACCTGGCCGCGGGCGGCCAGGTAGCCCACACCACCGAAGGTGATGAGCAGGGCAGCCTGGCCGAGCTCGACGACGCCGACGATCAGCGGTCGATCATGGAATACCGGCACGATGCCGACCAGGCACAGGTAGATCGCGACAATTCCACCGATCAGGCCGGTCCGCAGCAGAGTGCGCAGGTGCCAGGGGCTCGAGGTCATGCCGGTCATGCCGGTCATCTGGATCGTCGACACGCTCACGCTCGACCCCTCGCGCCACGCTCACCCATGATGCCCGATGGCCTGAAGACGAGGACCAGCACGAGCATCGTGAAGGCCACGACGGGATTCAACTGGGTCACCGCGGGCACCCCGAAACCGGTCAGGAAGAGCGAAGGGCCGACGGATTCGATCAGGCCGAGGAACAGGCCGCCGACCAGTGCGCCCGGCACGCTACCGATCCCGCCCAGGACGGCAGCGGTGAAAGCCTTGATGCCGGGGACGATGCCCATGAAGAACGTCACCTGCCGGAACGACAGGCCATACAGGACGCCGGCCGCACCCGCGAGGGCGGCACCGATGGTGAAGGTCAGCACGATCGCCCGGTTGGCATCGATCCCCATGAGGGCCGCGGTGCCCTTGTCCTCCGAGACTGCCCGGATCGCGGTGCCGACCCTGGAGCGCATGATGAACAGGTACAGGCCGCCCATCATGCTGAACGAGGCGACGACCACCAGGACATCCACCCAGCGCATGTTGAGCAGGGGAATGGGCGCCGTGGCGTCCAGGAACGGCACGTTCGGATAGGCGTAGAGGCCGGAGCCGAACAGGCCACGGGCGGTGTACTGCAGGAACAACGACGCACCGATCGCGCTGATGAGCGGGACCAGCCTTGGGGCGTTCCTGAGTGGCCGGTAGGCGACTCGCTCGACGGTCAACGCGATCCCGATCGAGACGGCCATCGCCACCAGGATCATGATGCCGACGGAGACCAGGCCGCTGGCGACGCTGGCGGTCAGGGCGCCCGTCTGCGCGAGTGCGACCGCAGTGAAGTAGCCGGCAAAGGCCCCGCCCATGAAGATCTCGCCGTGGGCGAAGTTGATCATGCGCAGGATGCCGTAGACCATCGTGTAGCCCAGCGCGATCATCGCGTAGATGCTGCCGAGGGTCAGTCCGTTGCCGATGAACTCGAACCAGTCGGCGGCCGTGTACGTGCCGCTGAGCAGGGTCAGGGCGGACCCCACCACGACCACCATGATGATGACGGCGCGGAAGACCCACATGAAGACCTTGATCGCGAGGTCGGTGATCCGGTCCAGCCTGGGAAAGTTCAACTGCTGGTCTCCGTCAGGTGACGGGTAAGCCGCTGGGACGAGCAGGCGGCGCCCACTCGTCCCAGCGGTCGATCGGTTCTCTCAGGGAGAGAGCGACTTCCGAGATGCTACGGCCAGATGGCCGCGTCAGGCATCTCGAGCTTGTCGACGTTCTCCTGGGTGACCTGGTAGACGCCGATCACCGGTGCGCCGCAGTCCCCGGTGGGGCTGCAGGTCAGCGTGCCGGTGATGCCCGGGAAGTCCTTGGTCGCGTAGATGGCGTCGCGCAGGGCGCCCCTCGGGATCGAGAGCGAGCCGTCGGCATTCTCGACCGCCACCTGCTCGAGCGCCTTGAACAGGATGTTCGTGGCGTCGTAGGCATGGGCGTGGAAGACGCTCAACGGCTTGCCGCCGAACTTGGCCGCCCGCTTGGTGAGGAACTCGGCATAGCCGGGCCCGAAGGCCGCGAAGTTCGGGCTGGACAGGTAGTGACCCACGGCGGACGAGCCGGCGGCCTTCA
This sequence comes from uncultured Chloroflexota bacterium, assembly GCA_947085195.1. Taxonomy (GTDB): domain Bacteria; phylum Chloroflexota; class Limnocylindria; order Limnocylindrales; family CSP1-4; genus CAIXZV01. The sequence continues at coordinate 50,668 of CAMTVM010000030.1, read as the reverse complement.
GGAAGTCGGGGGAGAAGTGGCCGTCCGCGCCCATCGTCTTGACGTTCTCAAGGCCGGTGACGGTCGGTCTCTGCGCGCTCAGGAAGCCTGCCGCGGCGACGAACACCGGGTAGTAGATGATCTCCGGCTGGCTGGCGGCGACGGTCTTGAGCACCGCGCTCATGTCCGTCGTCTCCTTGGTGACGGCCTCCTGGGCCGTGATCGTGCCACCGAGCTTGACGAACTCCTCGGCGAAGACGCCCTGGAGCGCCTGAGCGTACGTGCTGCCATCGTGGATGGTGGCGGCCTTGGTGAGCTTCAGCTCGTTGTACACGAACTCAGCCGCGGCCTTGCCCTGGAACGCATCGCTGTGCGCTGTGCGCAGGTAGCCCGCGTAGCTCGCATCGCGATCCGGAGCGGTCAGCGCCGGGCGGGTGTTGGACGGCGAGATGGTCGTAAGGCCGGCAGCGGTGAGGCTGGCGATACCACCGACCGTCTCGTCCGAGCAGGACGAGCCGATGAGCCCGACGATCGTGCTGTCGGCCGCGAGCTTCTGCGCCGCGGTCGCGCCGCCGTCCGGCGTGCACAGGCCGTCTTCCGTGGTCAGACGGATGGTACGACCCTTGAACTTGCCACCCAGGTCGTCGATGGCGACCTCGACGCCTTGCTTGGAATCCTCGCCCAGGGACGAGTCGGCCCCGGACAGGACGCCCCAGTAGGAGATGTGGAGCGGCTCGCCGGCGGGGATCTGGACGACACCGAGCGGATCTTCGACCGGGCCCGGGGTTGCGACCGGGGCCGGGGTTGCGACCGGGCCCGGGGTTGCGACCGGGGCCGGGGTTGGCGTGGCGCCACCGCAGGCCGAGACCACGATGGCCGCTGCCGTGATGGCCACGCCTACACGCATGAACTTCATGAACGCCTCCTCCAATTCTCCTCGACGATGCCCGCGGGCTTCCGATGCCGGCGGACCGTGACGGCACCCCTTGTGGCCGGGGAACGCTCCGGCACGCCGGTGATGACGACACGGGCCGAGGGACCCATTCACCCCGGGACAGTTCGATCACGGGGCGATGCCGTATCATAGGGGTTGGCGTCAGGGATGCAAGGCCGCCTTTTGCGGCCGGATCCCGTGCCATTCGCTTCGGGACGGCTGTTCGAGCCTCGTGTCGCTCGCCTCCCGGGCACCCGTTCAAGCGGCCAGGGAGCGGAGCCGCCCGTCCGGACCCGTTCGGCCCGGCGACCCGCACCACCGGCCGCTCGCTGTACGAGGTACGTACTCGGCGTGGAGTACCTGATCCGGCAGGCTCGCATCACGGATATCGACCGACTGGCCGCGCTCGGTCGCTCGGCGATCCCGCGATCGGGCCGGGGATCTCTCGACGCCGCGGACCTGCTTCGCCAGCTTGTCTACCTTCCGAACGCGAGCCTGCTCGTCGCCGAGGTGCGACGTGAGCTCGTGGGCGGGGCGCTGCTCGTCCTGCGTCCGTCGGTCACGGCCGGCGGTTACGTGGGAACGGTCGACCTCCTGGTCATCGCCCCGGACCACGACGCGGATCGCGTGACGGACGCCCTGCTCGAGGAACTGCTCCGCTCGGCCGGCAACAAGGGTTGCACCCAGGTCGAGATGGCGCAGCCCGCCGACCCCGCGGATCTCGCGCGCCTCGAGCGTGCCGGGTTCGCTCCCGCCGGACCCACGCTCCGGCGACCACTCGCGGCAGCCGGATCGGCTCGCCGCCCCTAGCGCCCCCGGGCGGTCCGGACGGGCGTCCGGGTCACGTCCCATACATAGGAGTCAACGTGGGGAAGAACGTCGCCGTCTTCGTGGACGTGGCGAACATCTTCTACGCGGCCAAGGCGGCCGGCGTGGATATCGATTACGTCACGCTGCTCAAGTCGGCCACCGCCGGACGGGATTTCGTCCGCGCCTACGCCTACACCGGGCTTGACCCGGACAACGAGAACCAGCGCAACTTCCACCAGTTCCTTGCCCGCCACTCGTACAAGGTGGTCAGCAAGGACATCCGGAAGTACGGCGACGGCAAGGTCAAGGCGAACCTCGACATCGAGCTCGTCGTGGACCTGATGAAGACCGCGCGCAACCTGGACGTCGCCGTCATCGTGTCGGGCGACGGGGACTTCGCCTCCGCCATCCGTGCCGTCCAGGAGATGGGCGTCCGCGTCGAGGTGGTCAGCTTCCGCGGCAACACGTCGTCGGACCTGATCGAGGTCGCCGACCAGTTCACCGACATCACCCAGATCGCCAGGGTCGACAAGGGATCCACGCGCTCCGGCCGCCGTGTCGCGGGCGACGATGACGACCTGTCGATGACGGAGGTTCCGGACAAGCTGTCCGAGGGGACGGGGCGTGGCCGCGGTCGCGGTCGCGGGCGTTCCGAGCGCGACGACGGGTACGCCGGCGGGTCGCGCAGCGGGCGCTCTTCCTCCGGACGCGACGTTGGTCGTGACTCGGGTCGGGACGCTGGTCGTGAGCCGGTGCGCGAGCGCCTCGCTGCTCCGACCGGCTCGTCGTCGGGCGGGCTCGTGGCGCTCCCGGGCGAGAAGTTGTCCCGGGCCGCTGCAGCCGCGGCCGCACCGGTCGAGGATGAGGAGCTGGAGGAGGGCCTCGAGGTCGCCGCGGGCGAGGAGCCCCGGGACGAGGGCGAGGTTGAGGTTGACGGCGATGGCCGCCGCCGGCGCCGCCGTCGTGGCGGCCGGGGTCGCGGCCGTGGTCGGCGGGACGAACTTGCCGTCGACGGCGTCGGGCCGGTCGAGGGCGTCCCACTCGCTGAGGGTGCCCAAGCTGCCGAGGCCGCCGAAGCCGCGGACGGCGACGAGGCGGAGGACGTCGATGGCGACGAGGCTGTCGACGAGGCCGCCGCGGCGCCCCCGCGCCCGGAGAGGACCCCGCGTGGCGGGCGGTCGCGGACGCCGTCCGGCGAGCTGCCGACGCCGTTCGACGACCCGGACGCGCTCGCCGCGCCGCGGCGAGCCCCGCGATCCACGCCGTTCGGCTCCGTCTGGGACCGCCAGCTCGGGACTCCGGCCGCTCGACCGGCCGCGGGTCTGGCACCCCTCCCGGACGACGACGAGGACCTCGAGGAGCCGGCCATCCCGGAGTACCTGCTCACCGAGCAGCGTCGCGGCCAGGGCGGCCGTGGCCAGGGCGGTGGTGCCAGGGGCGGCCGCGGTGGCGGTGGTGCCCGCAGCGCGTATGCCGCGGCCATTGACCGTGAGCGCTACGGCGGGGGTCGGGGCAGCGGTGCCGGCCGCTTCACGGAGCCGGCCCGTGGTGGCCGAAGCGCCGGCGCCGGTGCCCCGGGCGGCCAGGGTGGTCGCGGCGGGCAGCAGCCCTCGCGTGGCCCGCGGCCGGAACGCCAGGATCGCGTCGATCGTGCACCGCGCACGGGCGGCGCCGAGTGGAGCGAGGTTCCGCCGGAGCTCGAGCAGATGCTCCGCGCGCAGATGCGCACCAAGCCGGCCGCGGCAGCCCCGGTCGTCGCGGAGGTCCCGGCCGTCACGGCCGAGGCCCCCAGGCGCCGGACCACCCGGAAGCCGGCAGCGGTCGCCGGGGCTCCGGCCCAGGCCGCCGAGGCTCCGGCCCCGGTCGCCGGGACACCGGTCGCGCCCGTCGCGGAGGCCGCGCCGAAGCGCCGCACGACGCGCAAGCCGGTGACCGCCGATGCCCCGGCCGCGGCAGCCCCGGTCGTCGCGGAGGTCCCGGCCGTCACGGCCGAGGCCCCCAGGCGCCGGACCACCCGGAAGCCGGCAGCCGGGACGGCCGAGGTCTGATCCCCGGCCAGACCAGCGTCAGCGACGTGGACGGCTTCCTGACCGTCGGCCATCCGGCCGCCGCGGCGGCCGTCCACGCCATGCTGGCGTCGCGCGTTCCGCACGCGCTCCTTATCAGCGGCCCGGGGTCCGTGGGCAAGGTCTCCCTTGCGCTGGACCTCGCGGCAGGCCTCCTGTGCGCCGGCGCAACCGGCGCCGGCCGGCCGTGCCGCAGCTGTCGCGCCTGCCGGATGGTGGAGCATGGCAACCATCCGGACATCCACTGTCTCGGACCCGAGGGGCCGGGTGCCCAGGTCGTCATCGGCGGCCAGGAGGCTAAGCAGCGCGGTGTCCGGGACCTCGTGACGGAGCTCTCGCTGCTGCCCGTGGAGGGCGGCTGGAGGGTGGCGATCATCCGTGACGCGCACCGGGCGAACGAGGACGCGCAGTCCGCCCTGCTCAAGACCCTCGAGGAGCCGCTCGGCGACACCACGGTGATCCTGTGTGCGGACGACGAAGAGCTGCTGTTGCCCACGATCCGCTCCCGTTGCTCACGGATCCGCCTCGGCGTCCTCTCCGTCCGCGATGTGGAGCGCCTGCTCGTCGAGCGCGGGCTGGCCGATGCGCCCACCGCAGCCCGCCTCGCCCGCCTGACCGGCGGCAGGCCGGGCCTCGCCGTCGCCTACGCCACCGCGGCCGGTGCGGACGTGATCCGCGGCGAACTCACCCGGACCCTCCTCGATCTCCTGGCGCAGGGTCCGTCACGTCGGCTGGCGGCCGCGAAGCCGCTGCTGGCCCGTGCGATGGAGCTCGACGCGCTGCTGGCACCGCCCGCTCCGCCGGTCGAGGAGGCGCCCAGGCGAGGCGCTCGGAGCAGGGCCGCCGCGCCGCCGCCCGTGCCCGATCCCGTTGCCGATGCCGCCGAGCCGACCGGGGACTCGCCGGAGGAGGCGGCCGACGAGGGCCTGGCGAAGAAGACTCCGGCCGCCACGCGTCGCCGGGCGCTCGTGCTGCTGCTGGACGCGTGGCGCTCGCTGGCCCGTGACCTCGCCTTCGCCCAGCGCGGAGCGCAGGGGTCGATCCGGGAAATCGGGCTGCTCGAGGAGATCGAGGCGGGCGCGCGAGACCTGCCGGCGGACGCCGCCGCGGGGGCGCTGGCCCGCCTGATCCGGGCGGAAGAGCTGATCGCGGGCAACGTCAGCCCGGAGCTGGTCCTGGACGTGCTCCTGGTTCGCTGGCCGCGCCGGCGGCGCGGGGCGTGACCATGGGTCCGCCCGGCGCCTCCGGCAGCGGTCCGCCCGGCGCCGCCGGCGCCCGTGCCCGCCTGGACGCGAGCGTCCGCGGGCGCGTGCAGGGCGTCGGCTACCGCGTGTTCGCCCTGCGCGAGGCAGGAGCCCTGGGCCTCGACGGGTTCGTGGCCAACGAGGCAGACGGCAGCGTCCGGGTGGTGGCGGAGGGCCCTCGCACGGACCTCGAGGCGCTGATCCTCCGCCTCGAGGCCGGGCCACCGGCCGGTGACGTGGACCGCTTGATCATTCGCTGGGAGCCGGCCCGGGGCATCGGCCGCGGGTTCCGGATCGAGAGCGGAGCACACCGGGGCGACTGAACCCGGCCGGCGGAGCCGCCCCGGCTGCTCTGCGCGTCGCGCACCGTCCGGTGCGCTCGGGCACCACACCCCGGACTCCCGGCGGCCGCCGCTGGGACATCCCGCCCATACCGGCCGAGCCGCGTTACGGGCACGCTCCAGGGGATGGATTCCCAGAACCCCGCCGAGGTCCTGCCCGGGCTCTACCGTGCGGTGCTGGACTCTGTCGCACGCCTGGAGCGCGCCGGGGAGCGACAGGCCGCCTACGTGATCCGGTGCAAGGCCCTGCGGACCTACTCGACCCGCTGGGACGAGCGCGGACGGCGCGATCTCTGCAGGCTGGAGCACGAGGCCCAGGTTCGCCTGGCGGCAGGCCCGCGCGCGACGGCGAAGGCTTCCCTGGCCCGGAGCGGCGAACCCGCCTGATCCCCGCGACCGCCGAACGGGCGCGTCACGATCCCCCGCCATCCCGGCTCCCGGCGTACGCTGCGGGCGATGCCTGTCACCATCGCCGACCTGATCGCCCTCGCCCTCACCGGTTTCGACGTCCTGACCGTGACGGCGGAGCCGATCGAGGACGAATACCAGTACGTCACCGACCTGGGCACCGTCTGGCGAGCCCGCCTGCGCGCGGTCGCCGACGCCCGAGGCACCGAGCCTGCGCCGCCCGGCACCGTCGAAGCGGTGACCGCGCTCGTTGAGGAGGCCGGTCGCGTCACGGACCCCCACCGGGCTATCGACTGGCTGTCGACCCTTCCGCAGGTGACCCTTGCGGCCTTCGATGAGCCCGCCTGATGCGGTTCATGGAGGCCAGGCCCGACGGCCGCGCCGTGGTCTACGCCCACATCCAGGCGGACCCGCTCGTCGCCCGCGCCGCCGGGCTCCTGGCCGAGGCCGACACGACCCAGCGCCTCATGGCCCGGGCGGTGATGAATGGGGAGTCGCCCGACCCGGCCACCTGGCGGACGATCTTCCCCACCCTCTTCGGACCGGCCGCTCCCCTTCCCGGCGACCCGGTCCGAGACCGTTCCGAGGCCGTCCTGGAGGTGTCGCTGCTCGTGGCGGACCGAGGCGACCAGACACGCAGCCAGTTCCGGGGCGCCATCGTGGAGTCCCTCACGGAGCGGTTGCTTTCGGCCCGGACCGGCCCGGTCCGCCGGGAGCGCCGGATCCTGTTCGACGGACGGCCTACGGAGATCCATCCCTACGACGTGACGGTGGAGCGCGAGGGCGCCGGTGAGGCATGGGACTGCAAGTGGGGCGCGCGCGGCATCAAGCCGGACGTCCTGCACCAGCTCGATGACGCGCGGCGAGGCGCGGCCGACGAGGGCGAGCGGCTGCTCGCGGGGCTGGTCGTATTCGACGCCCGGCGCTCGTGCGAGGTCCGCCTGGTCCGGGTCCGGGGCCCGGTCGCCCCGGACAGCGTGAAGCTGGTCGCCCTGGAGGGCCTGGACCGGCTGGCCGGGCGGAAGCCCGCATGAGCGGCGACCGCCCGTTCGTCGCCGGGGTCACCGTCCCATACCGGATCCGCTTCGACGAGTGCGGCCCGGACGGCATCGTGCGCACGTCCTCGCTACTCCGCTACGTCCAGGACGTCGCCTGGGTGCACTCCGAGCGCATGGGCTTCGACCGCGGGTGGTATGCGGACCGCGGCCTCGCCTGGGTCGTGCGCGCCGCCGAGCTGGCGATCCTCGCGCCGATGCTCCTGGGGGCCACGCTCACCGTGTCCACCGCCGTCACGGGTTTCCGACGGGTGTGGGCGCGGCGGCGGACGGAAGCGCGCCTCGATGACGGCACGCTCGCCCTCTGGGGTCACACGGACTGGGTGATGACGGACCACCGGGGCATGCCCGGGCGTATCCCCGCCGAGTTCCCTGCTGCCTTCGCCGTCCCGCCGGGCGCGTTCCAGCCGGGTCGCGTGTCCCTTGCGCCGGCCCCGCCGGACGCGGCCGCCCACCGGGCGACCGTCCGGCCCCAGGACCTGGATCCTATGGGGCACGTCAACAACGCCGCCTACGTGGACTACCTGGAGGAGGCGTTCCACGCCGCGGGTGAGTCCGGCCGGGCACGGCTCGCCGTGATCCCGCGACGCGTCCGACTGGAGTACGTGGCGGCGGCCGCGCCCGGCGCCCGCCTGCGCGGAACCGCCTGGCCTGCGCCGTCGGGGGGCGACGACGCGTGGGCGTGGCGGCTGGCCGACGACGACGGGCACGAGCTCGCGCGCGGCGAGGTCATCGGGGATGAACCCCAGCGCTGACCCGGCACGGCAGGACCGCACCGGGACCTTTGGGCCATGACCCGTGCGTCCCCCGCGCGGTGCGCGCGGGAACCGGGCGAGGTCCCCTGACTGCCGTGGGACCATCGCCCCATGGCACTGCACCGGCGGGGGCGTAGCCTGCTGGGTGCAGGTGTGGCCGCTCGGGGCCGCATCGCCACCGCACGAGCGAGTCCGCCCACGTGGAACCCGTGACCCAGGTCCTCATCATCGCGCTCGCCGTCGCGCTGCTCGGCGCCCTGGCCGGGTCGGCCGGGTTTGCCGCGCTCGTGGTGCGTCGCCAGAACCGCAGGGTCGCCCTGCTGGCCGAGCGTCTCCGGGACGCGGCGGACGAGGGGGCGCTGGTCTCCATCGACCCGGGTTGCATCGCCGACCCCCGCCTCCGGGCGGCCTTCCGGGGCCTTGCCGACCGCGTCGCCGACACGTGGCGGCTGGCCACCGTGGACCAGCTCACAGGCATCGCGAACCGGCAGGCGGTGCTCACCCGCGTGGACGCGGAGATCGGCCGTGCGACACGCTACGAACGCCCGCTCTCGGTGGTGCTCGTGGACCTCGACCACTTCAAGCGCCTGAACGACACCCACGGCCATGCGACCGGCGACCTCGTCCTCCGTCACGTCGCGCAGCTGCTCAACGACAACGTTCGAGCGGTGGACCTGGCCGGCCGGTACGGGGGGGAGGAGTTTCTGCTCGTCCTGCCCGAGACGGACGCGGACGTGGCGGCAGCGCTCGCCGAGAAGCTGCGCCGGATCATCGGAAGCAGCACGGTCCGGACGCCGGACGGGGAGCAGCTGTCGATCACCATGTCCGCGGGGGTCGCCGGGGGACATGGTGCAGTCCTGCGGTCGGCGGCGCTGGTCAGCGACGCGGACGCCGCGCTGTACGCCGCCAAGGCGCTGGGGCGGGACCAGGTCTACGTGTTCCGCGAGACAGGCGAGGGCGACACGGTCCGCCGCTCGCCGATCCGCTCGGAGGCCCGCTCGCAAGCGCTCGACGTGGGTCGGGCGGCCATGGCGGCAGCCCAGGACGCGCTCCTTCGGTCGCTCGTCGGCAAGGCATCGTGGGCCGGCAGGCCCTCCCACCTGATCGCCGAGGCCTCCGTGGCACTGGCGCGCTCCATCGGCCTGCCCCAAGGCGAGATCGAGCGGATCCGGACCGCCAGCCTTCTGCACGACCTCGGCAAGCTGGCCATCCCCGACGAGATCCTGGAGAAGCCCGGCGACCTCGCCGCCTCCGAGTGGCGGGTCGTGGCGGAGCATCCCAAGATCGGCCAGGTCGTCCTCGAGCAGGCGGGCGCCCTGCGCGACGCGGCAACGATCGTGCTCCACCATCACGAGTGGTACGACGGACGCGGCTACCCGCACGGCCTGGCCGGCGCGGAGATCCCGATCGGCGCCCGGATCGTGTCCATCGTGGACGCCTACGAGGCGATGGTCGGCGGCCGCCCGTACCGCGCCGCCATCAACCACGACGAGGCGATCGCCGAGTTGCGCCGGCAGGCCGGCGTCCAGTTCGACCCGGAACTGGTGGGGATGTTCGCGCTCCTCTTCCCGGCCGGGGTCCCGTGGGCGCCCGAGGCTCACGACCACGATCACGACGATGCGGACGGGTTCGTCCCCGGTCTCGCGGTGGATGTGCTGACGGGCGGGCGCCAGTCGGCGGCGGAACGCGCCTTCGGCGGGCGGACCACGGCCGAGCTCCACGACGCGGTGCACGCCCGCCGGCGCCGCGCGGTCTGACCCCCCGCGGGGCGGTACCGTTGCCGGGAGCCCAGCACGCCCCCGCGATCCCGGAGGACCCGATGCCGCAGTACCACCTCGCCATCGATGAGGGCGACATCGCCCCGATCGTCCTCCTGCCCGGCGACCCCGGCCGCGTCCCGATCATCGCCTCGCACTGGGACGCAGCTCGACACGTCGCCACCAACCGGGAGTACGTCACGTACACGGGCGTCTACCGCGGCACCCCCATCAGCTGCACCTCCACGGGCATCGGCGCCCCGTCCACGTCCATCGCCATGGAGGAGCTGGCCCGCTGCGGGGCCCGGACCTTCATCCGCGTGGGGACTGCCGGCACGTTCCAGGACCACGTCCGGATCGGCGACATGGCCATCTTCGACGGGGCCGTCCGTCTCGAGGGCGCGTCGCGCCTGTATGCCCCCATCGAGTTCCCGGCCGTCGCCCACCACGAGGTCGTCACCGCGGCGATCGCCGCCGCGAAGGCGATGGGCATCCGTCATCACGTGGGGCTCACGCGCAGCGCGGACGCGTTCTACGCGGGCCATGCGCAGCCGGGCTCGTCGTACGCCGGCTACTGGCAGTCGTGGTGGCGCGACCACTTCGAGGACCTTGCCCGCCAGAACGTCCTCGCGGCCGAGATGGAGGCCAGCCTGATCTTCGTCCTCGCCCGGGTTTGGGGCCTGCGGGCGGGCGGCGTGGCGGTGATGCTGGACCACGTCCGCCACGTGTCGGGCGGCGAGGCGTTCGATCCGGAGGCCCAGTTCGAGCACGGCGCCGACCTCATCGAGCGCCTGGCGGCGTTCGCCTGTGAGGTGGCCCGCACGCTGCACGAGCAGGATCTGACGCGGGACTGATCGCCCGCGCCCGCGCCCGCCTGCGTGCACGGCTCGCGGGCGCCCGGGACCGGATCCGTCGAGCGGAAGGAGTCTCAGCGGGTGCGGATCGCGGGACGGGACGGCCGACGCACAAGGAGGACAGCGCCAGCGAGGACGAAGATCGCGACGAGCAACAGGGCCGGGATCGACCGGGATCCTCGTGGGTCGGTTGTCGCTGCTGTGTCGGTCGCCGGAGGGGTGATCGGCGTGGCCGATCCTCCCGGCGCTGCCGTCGGCGCGGCCGTCGGCGTGGGTGGCGAGCAGGTGGACCTGGTGATCGTGTCGTTGATCAGGGTCACCCCGCCGTTCCTGGCCAGCACCCGGCCGTCAACCGTCACGTTCCCAGGTCACCGGTGATGGTCGTCAGACCTGTGTTGGTGACCGCCGGGGTCCCCACGAGCGCCCGCGAAGGCCGCCGCGGTCCCGAACCCGACCGTCGCCGGCCTTGCCGCCAACGCAGCCGGTCCCGCGGCGAGCATGCCGACCGCGAGCGTGATGACCATGCTGCCGAGAGCAGGACGGGTTCGGCCATCGGTCCGCCTCCGGAGCACGTTGCTGCAAGTCAGCGCGCACTCCGGAGCCGTCTGCCACTGTCGCGCCTCGAATCGGCGGTGTCATGACGGCGCGTCATTCGCCGAACGTGTGCACTCAGGCACACCGGCGGAGTCAGGTGCTGGGGCGACGGGCAGTCCGACGACCCCGCCCTGTTCCACGCCAACGTTCCGGTCAACGTACCGGGTCTCTCGAATCAGCGAAGCCAGGCGGCGATCTTCGCGACATCGACACCGGCACGGAGCCACGCGGACAGCGCGGCGTACCGGTCGTCGCCGAGTGGCTGCGCCGGGTGGAGGCCACCACGGCGTTCCCCGAGATGCGCGAAGAGCGCGCTCCGGACTGCGCCGTTGGCGAACAGGCCGTGGACGTACGTGCCGACGACATGGCCGTCCGCGCTCACGGCACCGTCGAGCACTCGTCCCCCGGACGGCTCACGACGGAGATCGGCGAACGGTCGCGCGCCCCGCCGGCGCGTCTCGCCGAGATGGAGCTCGTAGCCACCGACCTCGGTCCCCGTCGAGCCGAGGAACGTCTCGCCCGTCAACCGGCCCGCCACCGGGACCGTGCGTTTCGTCGGCGTGAAGACCGTCTCGACATCGAGCAGCCCCAGGCCGCGAACCGTCCCCGGCGGCCCCTCCGCGCCTGCCGGATCAGCGACCGTCAGCCCGAGCATCTGGAAACCGCCGCAGATCCCCAGGATCGGCACCCCGGCGTCGGCGAGGGCCCGCAGGCGGGCGCCGATCCCCCTCGCCCGGAGCCAGTCGAGGTCACCGATCGTCGTCTTGCTCCCTGGCAGGACGACGAGGTCCGGCACGCCGAGCTCGGCCGCCCGTCGGACGAAGCGGACTCGTGCGCCGGCCGCCGCGAGTGCCTCGAGATCGTCGAAGTTGCTCACGTGCGGGTAGCGGACGACGGCGATGTCGGGTCCGTCGACCGAGCCGGCCGGCGGGCGGTCGAGGGCGAGCGAGTCCTCGGCTGGCACCGCGAGATCCTCGGCGTAGGGGAGGACGCCGAGGACGGGCAGTCCCGAGCGCCGCTCGAGGATCGCGACGCCGGGCGCGAACAGGGCCGGGTCGCCGCGGAACCTGTTGACGAGAAGACCCCGGACGAGTCGTCGTTCCCTCGGCGGCAGGAGGTCCAGGGTTCCCAGGAGCTGGGCGAAGATCCCGCCTCGCTCGATGTCGCCGACCAGGATGACCGAGGCCCGGGCGTGCACGGCAAGGCGCATGTTGGCGACGTCCGCGTGGCGCAGGTTCAGCTCTGCCGCTCCCCCGGCCCCCTCGATGACGACGACGTCGAACTCACGCCGGAGGGTCCGCAACGCGCCGGTGACCACGGGCCAGACGCCGGTCCGCCTGCGCCAGTAGTCGGTGGCCTCGAGGCTGCCGACCGACCGGCCGAGGACGACGAGCTGGCTCCGTCCGCCCTGCTCCGGCTTCAGGAGCAGCGGGTTCATCTCGACCCGGGCGGGGATCCCGGCCGCCTCTGCCTGCGCCGCCTGCGCCCGGCCGATCTCGCGCCCGTCCGGGGTCACGGCGGCGTTGAGCGACATGTTCTGCGCCTTGAACGGCGCCACGCGGAGACCCTCCTCCGCCAGCACGCGGCATAGCGCGGTCGCGATGACGCTCTTGCCGACGTCCGAGGCCGAGCCGACCACCATCAGGCAGGGGGCGATGCGCTTCACCGCCGCCCACCGCGAGCACTGCCCACCATGCGGATCCTCCGTGTTCGGGCCTCGGCGATCAGGTAGGATCGCAACTCCAGAACGAATAACGACAGGGGTAGTCCCGTCCGCCCGCCGGATGAGACTCAAACGGGGAAGCCGGTGCGATACCGGCGCTGTCCCGCAACTGTATCCACTCGACCCTGAGTGGGAGCCAGGTCACCGGCCCCTGTCGGATCCACGCTGAGCCTTCGAGAGAAGAGGCGCAGGCGTTCCGCGCAGGGCGCGGACCACCCTCGTCCCACTCCGTCAGGGCGAGGGTCTTTCATTGCCCTCCGCCCTCCTCGGGGCTGCAGCGACATCGAAACCGGTCGCCGTCACCCGAGGAGGTCACCAGATGCAACGCGCGCTCCTGTCCCTGTCGCTCGCGCTCGCCGTCGTCCTGGGCGCCTGCGCCAGCGCCCCGGTAACCCCGTCCGCAACCGTCCCCGCGACGCCGCCGCCGACCCCGGCCGCGACGGCCGCCCCGACGGCCGCGCCCACGATGGCCCCGAGCGCCGCACCGGTCACGATCGTCGACGACGCCGGTCGATCGGTCACGCTCACGGCAGCACCGCTCCGGATCGTCACGGCGGCCCCCAGCGTCACCGAGCTCGCCTTCGCCCTCGGGCTGGGCGACACGGTCGTGGCGGTCGACGAGTACTCCAACTACCCGCCCGAGGCGACCTCGAAGGCCTCGATCGGCAGCTACATCGACCCCGATCTCGAGGCGATCGTCGGCGCCAGGCCGGACGTGGTGCTGGTCACGAGCGTCCACCTGGCCGAGATCGTCCCCGCCCTCGAGGCGCAGGGGATCCCGGCGATCGTGTTCGACGCGAGCAACATCGAGGGGGTGTACGCAGACCTCCTGCTGCTGGGTGAGGCGACCGGGCGGCGCGACCAGGCCGAGACCCTGGTCGATTCGCTCCGGGGCCGAGTGGCGGCGGTCGAACAGGCCGTTGCGGGCGCCGATCCCGTCAGCGTGTTCTACGAGATCGATCCCACCCTGTACACGGCCGGACCCGGGACGTTCATCGACGACCTGATCCGTCGCGCAGGCGGCACCAACATCGCGGGCGGTGCCACCACGGCCTACCCGCAGCTGAGCGCCGAGGAGGTGGTGGCGGCCGATCCCGAGGTCATCATCCTCTCGGACCAGGCGGCGGGCGTCTCCGAGGAGGCCGTGCGGGCGCGATCCGGCTGGTCCGGCATTGCGGCAGTGAAGGGTGACCGGATCGTCTTCCTCGACCCGGACATCGGGTCGCGCCCCGGGCCCCGGATCGTGGACGCGCTGGAGCAGATCGCCCGGATCCTCCACCCGGACCGGTTCTGAGAACCGCCCCGTGGCAACCCGTTCGATGACCCGCCCGGCGTGGTTCGCCACGTTCGGGCGGGCGGACCTGGCCGTCGCCTTCCTCGCAGCCGCGCTCGTCCTGAGCGTCGCGGGCGGGGTGGCGGTCGGCCGGGTCCCGATCGGGCCCGCGGAGCAGCTGGCGATCCTTGCCGCCCGGCTCGGCATCGGGGGCGCCACCGTCGACCCCACCGCGTCGGCCATCCTCCTCGACATCCGTCTGCCGCGGGTCCTGCTGGCCGTGGTGACCGGCGCCGCGCTCGGGATGGCCGGCGCCGCGCTCCAGGGCCTGTTCCGGAACCCGCTCGCGGATCCGTATCTCGTGGGCGTCTCGTCCGGGGCCAGCGTGGGCGCGATCCTCGCCCTCACCCTGGGGCTCGGGCCCGTCCTCTACTCGCTGGGGATCGTCCAGGTGGCGGCGTTCGCGGGGGCGATCAGCGCGGTGACCATCACGCTCGGCCTCGCCCGCCGGGGCGGCAGGACATCGGTGGCGACCCTGCTGCTGGCCGGGGTGGCCGTGGCGGCGATCGGCGGCGCGATCAGCTCCTACCTGCTGTTCTCCAACGGCGACCGGATCTTCGTTGCCTACGCGTGGCTCCTGGGCGGCTTCAACGCCGCCGACTGGCCCCTGGTGGGCCGGGTCGCCCTGCCCGTGCTCATCGGCGCGATCGGCCTGGTCGCACTTGGCCCGGCGCTGGACCTGCTCCAGCTCGACGAGGAGGCCGCCCGGGCGATGGGCCTGCGCGTCGAGGCCACCAAGCTTGCCGTGGTCCTGCTGGCCTCGCTGGTGACCGCGGCGGCGGTCTCCGCCGCCGGGCTGATCGGCTTCGTGGGCCTGGTGGCGCCGCACGTCGTCCGGATGCTCGTGGGACCGGCGCACCGCAGGCTCGTCGTGCTGTCCGCGCTCAGCGGCGCCGCGTTCCTGGCGATCGCGGACCTGCTCGCGCGGACGGCGCTCTCGGACGGCACCCTGCCGGTGGGGGTCGTCACCGCGGCCGCCGGCGGCCCGTTCTTCCTGGCCATCCTCCGGTCGCGCCGGGAGCGACTCGGGTGAGCCGTCCCGCGGTCCCGCCCGGCCTCGTCGCGCGGGGAGCGTCGGCCAGGGTCGGCGGCCGGGCGCTCATCGCGGACGTCGACCTCGACATCCGGCCTGGCGAGTTCGTCGCCATCGTCGGGCGCAACGGGGCCGGCAAGAGCACGCTGCTCCGCCTGCTCGCCGGTCTCCACCGGCCGGCGCCAGGCGAGATCCTGCTCGACGGACGTCCCCTGGCCGGCCTGCCGGCCACAGAGCGCGCCTGCCGGCTGGGATTCCTGGCCCCCGCCGGCCTGCCGGTCCCGCCCGGTTTCACGGTGCAGGAGGTTGTCGGCCTGGCGCGGTTCGCGCGGAGCAGCTGGTGGCGCTCGACTGGTGTCGACGACCGGGCCGTCCTCCGGGCGCTGGAGGCGATGGAGCTTGCCGACCTGGCCGGTCGCCGGCTGGAGTCGCTGTCCGACGGCGAGCGCTCGCGCGTCTGGCTGGCCGGGCTGGTGGCCCAGGAGACGGACTACGTGCTGCTCGACGAACCGCTCAGCCACCTCGACGCGGCCCACGCCGCGGACGGTCTGCGCACGATCCGGTCGTGGGCCCGTGCCGGACGCGCGGTCGCCGCGGTGCTCCACGATCTCGATGCGGCACTGGTCGCGGCCGACCGCCTCGTCGTGGTGGCCGGGGGCCGGATCGTCGTCGACCGATCCACGGCACAGGTCCCGGTCGACGAGCTGGGGCGCTGGCTCGGCGTGCCCCTCTCCGAGGTCTCCCTCGACGGCTGCCGCAGGGTCCTCGCCGCCAGTGCGGGAGGTGTCTGATGGATCCGAGCCGCCGGTCCGGTCTCGTCATCGTGCTCACCGGTGACGGGAAGGGCAAGACCACCGCCGCCTTCGGCCAGGCCCTGCGCGCCGCCGGCGCCGGCCTGCGCGTCGTGGTCGTCCAGTTCATCAAGGGCGCCTGGCAGAGCGGGGAGATCCGCGCGATCGAGCGCAGCGGCCTGCCGATCGTGGTCTTCCGGTCCGGCCGCGGTTTCACGATCGAGGGCCTGCGCGACCGGCGCATCCCGATGTCCGAGCACCAGGCCGCGGCGCAGGCCGGGCTCGCCCGTGCCCACGAGATCCTGGCGGACGAGACCGTCGATCTTGTGGTGCTCGACGAGATCTTCGGCGCCGTCACAGCCCGCCTGATCGGCGAGGCGGACGTCCTGGGCCTGCTCGACGAGCGGCGCCCGGACACCCACGTCGTGATGACCGGGCGCGCGGCCTCCGCGGCGGTCATCGAGCGCGCCGACCTGGTGAGCGAGGTACGGCTGGTGAAGCACCCCTACGAGCGCGGGATCGCGGCCCAGAGCGGGATCGAGTTCTAGTGATGGCGGCCATCGCGATCGAGATCCGCTCCGCGCTCGCGCTGCTGACGCGCCTCCCCGTCGCGCCGGGAGGCACCGACAGGTCGGGCTCGGCGGCGTTCGCGCTGGTCGGGGCGGGCCTGGGCACGGTGGCCGGCCTGGTGGCGATCCCGTTCGGGGAGGAGCGGCTGCTCGCAGCCGCGCTGGCCCTGGTCGTGCTCGCGGTCGCCAGCGGCGCGCTCCACCTCGACGGCGTCGCCGACACGGCCGATGCGCTCGTGGCGCCGGATCCCGGGGGAGCCGAACGCGCTCGCCGCGACCCGGCCATCGGCGCGGCGGGGGCGGCCGCCGTGACGCTGGTGCTCCTCGTGGAGGCGGCGGCGCTGGCGTCGCTGGGCGCCGGCCTCCTGCTCCCTGCCCTTGTGGTGGCGGGCGCGACCTCGCGCGCCATCCCGGCTCTCGCCGCCCCGTGGGCACCCCGGGCGGAGACCGGCTTCGGGGCCTGGTTCGCGGCGCACTCCGGGCGCGGCGGGAGCGCCATCGCGCTGGGCGCGAGCCTCGCCGTCGCGTTCCTGGTCTCCGCGCTCCCGGTGCTCGCGCCCGTCCTCCCGCCCTTCGTGCCCGCGCCCGTGACGTTCGCGCCCTTCGTGCTCGCGCCCGTCATCGGCTGGGCGGCCGGCCTGGGCGCCGGGTCGGCCATCCTGTGGCTGGTCGCGCGCAGGCATGGGGCGGTGACCGGCGACGCCTACGGTGCAGCCATCGAGGTCAGCTTTGCGGCAGCCCTTGTCGGGCAGGCGATCGCGGGATGAGCGTCGCCGCCATCGACGCCACGTCGAGCGGGGTGCTCGAGCGCCACGAGCTGCTGCCAGGCGTCCACGTCGAGCGGCGCGAGATCACGGTCGTCCTCCGGCTCGACGCGCCGTGGCAGGTCCTGAGCAGCGCCGTCCTGGGTGGCGGCTGGCGGCACGCCCGTTCGCTGGTCCACCTCCACGTGCCGCTCACGTACCGCGGCGACCGGCCGGAGCGCGAGCTGCGCGAGGTCGCCACATCGCTGGCCCTGGCCGGACCGACGGTCGGGCTCATGACGGCGGTGGACCTCGCCCAGACGCAGGTCATGGCCGGGGTCGCGGAGGGAGCCGCCGTCCGGGCGCTGGTGACCGTCGGGCTGGGCAATGCGACCCGGCCCGGGGAACGCGCGACCGTTGCGGGCCCGGGCACCATCAACGCGATCGTCCTCGTGGACCGGCCGGTCCGCGCCCCCGCGGTGGTGGAGCTGGCGATGGTCCTCGCGGAGGCGAAGTCGGCGGCGCTCGTCGAGTCGGGGTTCACGACGGTCTCCGGGGCGCGGGCCAGCGGGACGAGCACGGATGCGATCGCGATCTTCTGGCGCCGCACCGCGGGGCGGGAGATCCGCCATGCGGGCGCGGCGACGGAGCTGGGCTTCATCGCCGGCAGGCTGATGAACGAGGCGATCGCCACGGAGCTCGAGCGGCGCGCCGCGGGCGGCCCGGGTGGCCTGGGCGCCGCCGCGGGTGGCCTGGGCGGCCGGGCATGAGGCGCCCTGGGACCTGGCTCCTGGCGCTGGCGCTTGACGTGCTGGCCGGCGAGCCCCCGGCCGCGGTTCACCCGGTGGTCCTGTCCGGCCGGCTGATCGGGGTGCTGGAGCGCCGAGCGCCCACGACCCCGTGGGCGGCGGTGGGGCGCGGCGTGGTCCTGGTCGCCGTCCCGGCCGTGATTGCCGCCGGTGTCGGCCGGTTCGTGGAGCGGCTGCGGCCGGCCCCGGTCCGGATCCTGGCCACCGCCTGGCTCCTGAAGTCGACGTTCGCGCTCCGCGGCCTGGTCGGTGCCGGCCGGCGAGTGGAGGAGGCGCTCGAGCGCGGCGACGAGGCGGGGGCCCGCTCGGAGCTGTCGGCCCTGGTCAGTCGCCCGGTCGAGACGCTGGACACGGCCCACATCGCATCGGCCATCGCCGAGTCGCTGGCGGAGAACGCGTGCGATTCGTACGTCGCCCCGCTGTGCTGGTACGCCCTGGGCGGCCTACCGGCGGCGCTCGCCTACCGGGTCGTGAACACCGCCGACGCGATGGTCGGGTACCGCGGACGGTACGAGTACCTCGGCAAGCCCGCGGCCCGCCTGGATGACCTTGTGAACCTCATGCCGGCCCGCCTGACGGGGATCGCCCTGGCGCTGGCGGCAGCCCCGGCCGGGGGCTCCGTGTCCGGCGCCCTCCGTGTGCTGCGCCGCGACCGCGTCCGGACCGCGAGCCCCAATGCCGGCTGGCCGATGGCCGCGGCCGCGGGGGCGCTCGGGGTCTGGCTCGAGAAGCCGGGCGTCTACCGGCTGGGTGACGGGCGGGCGCCCGTGGCCGCCGATGGCGCGCGGGCCCGGCGCCTGGTCCTGGTGGCGGCCAGCCTCGTCACGCTCGCCTTCGCCGCCCTCGATCGTCGCGAAGGTCACGATGGCTGAGGCCGTCATCCACGGCGGAGCGCCGGCGGGGTGGCTTGACCTGAGCGCCAACCCGAACCCGCTCGGGACCCCGGTCCCGGTCCGGGAGGCGATCGCCGCCGTCCGGTACGACCGGTACGCGGATCTCGACCCACGGGACGCCGAGGCGTACCTCGCGGCCGAAGCCGGTCTCGGGTCCGGCTCGGTCCTCCTGACCGCGGGTGCGACGGAAGCCCTCCGACTGCTCGCCCTGGCGTTCCTGGCACCCGGCGCCCGCGTCGTCATCGCCGGCCCCACGTACGGCGAGTACGCGAGGGTCGCCGCGCTGGCTGGGGCTGCGGAGGTACGAGCGGCAGAACCCTCCTTCGACCCACCGACCGCCGCACTCGCCGCGGCGCTCGAGGGGCCCGCGCCCACCATCATCATCGCCTGCGACCCGAACAACCCGACCGGCCGCTCGCTGGGCGAAGCCGGGCACCGTCGCCTGCTGGAGGCGCTCGGGGCCGCGCCGGAAGGCGCCCTCCTCGTCCTCGACCAGTCGTTCGCGCCGTTCTCGCCCGTCCGGCCGGCGGCCGAGCCACTCCTCGCCACGGGGCGCGTGCTGCTCGTGCGGAGCCTGACCAAGATCCTCGCGACCCCCGGTGTCCGGGTGGGATACGTCCTTGGTCAGCCGGAGCTCCTCGCGCGGATGCGGGCCGTCCGGGACCCGTGGCAGGTGGGGGCGCACGCGATCGCCGCGGCGACGGCCGCCCACTGGGACCTTCCACCGTCCGACCTGGCGACGATCACGGCCTGGCGGGAGGCGCTGGCGGCCGGGCTCGCCGCACGCGGCCTGGTGCCGGTGCCGTCCGAGGCCCCGTTCGTGCTTGCCGACGCGGGCCCCGGGGCGCGCGGGATCATCGACACCCTCGCCCGCGAGCGGATCGCGGTGCGCGATGCGACGAGCTTCGGTCTCCCGGGCTACCTGCGCGTCGCGGTCCGGCCGCCCGGTGAGCAGGCGCGCCTGTTCGCGGCGCTCGACGCCATGTTCGGGGTGTCGCGGGCCGATGCCCTCCGGGAGGCCACCCCGTGAGCGGGCACCGCCTGCTCGTCCTGGGCGGCACTCGCAGCGGCAAGAGCCGCTACGCGGAGGAGGCTGCCCTCCGTTTCGGTGGCGAGCGGGTCACCTATCTCGCCACGGCGCGCACGGGCGAACCCGGGCTCGACGCCCGGATCGCGGCCCACCGGCTCCGGCGACCACCCGCCTGGGGGACGATCGAGGCGGGGTCCGACCTCGCGACAGCGGTCTCCGCAGCGCCGGCGGGGCACGTGCTCCTCGTGGATTCGCTGACCCTGTGGGTCGGCACGCTGCTCGAGTCCGACGAGGGCGTGGCCAAGCGGTGGGTCGCGGCCGCCCGGGCGATCGGGGAGCGGGATGCGCCGGTGGTCCTCGTCTCGGACGAGGTCGGTCTCGGGCTGGTGCCGGCCTCGGAGCTTGGGCGCCGCTTCCGCGATGAGCTCGGGACGCTCAACCAGGCCGCCGCCGCCTTCGCCGACGAGGTCGTGCTCGTGGTGGCCGGCTTCCCGCTCACGCTGCGCGGCCGCCCGTGACCACGCTCTACCTCGTCCGCCACCCCGCGACCACCTGGTCTGGCCACCGATACGCGGGCAGGACCGACGTCCCGCTGAGCCCCGATGGCCGCCGCGCGGTCGACGGGATCGTTGCCCGGCTGACCGACCGGGCGCCGAGCGGGACACGCGTGGTCACCAGCCCCCTGCGGCGGGCCGCCGGGCCGGCCGGCCGCATTGCCACGGCCGGCGGCTGGGCCCTCACCGTGGATGACCGCTGGCGCGAGGTCGATTTCGGTGCCGTCGAGGGCGCGACCTTCAATGACCTGGCCCGGGACCGGCCGCTGCTCGCGGACCGGCTTCTCCGCGGAGAGCGGGCCATCGACTGGCCGGACGGGGAGTCGGCCGCCGCGTTCCGCGAGCGCGTGGCTGCAGCCTGGGCCGCGCTCCTCGATTCGGCCGACCCGGCGACGATCGTGGTGGCCCACGAGGGGTCACTTGCCATGGCACTCTCGCTCCCGCCGGCCGTCGAGGGCCGCGAGCCGACCGGCCGCCTCGCGCCCGGCGAGATCGTCGAGGTCGAGAGCGATCCGGCTCCGCGCATCGTCGGGTGCTGGCAGCCTGGCCGGGGGGTCGTGCGATGATCCGGCCGCGATCGGCGACGGCGCTGGTTCCGCTCACCTGTGGTGAGCTGGTCCAGGGAATGGATGCCGACGGCCGGGCGTTCCTGGTGTCGTGTCCGATTGATCGAACCTCCCGGGTCCGCGTCACCATCGTCGACCAGGGGGTGGACCACGGCCCGGCGGACCGGCCGAGGGCGCTCGCCGCGGCACGGCGCACCCTGGACGAGCTCTGGGGCCGGCCGGACGGGCGTCACCCGTTCGGTGTCCGCATCGAGATCCGCTCTGACCTCCCGGTCGCCCGCGGCTTCGGCACCAGCACGGCCGATGTCGCCGGTGCCATCGCGGCCACCGCCGCGGCGCTCGGGGAGAGCCTGGGACCCTTCGAGATCGCACGACTCGCGGTCGCGATCGAGCCCAGCGACAGCACGATGCTGCCGGGCCTCGCCCTCCTCGAGGGGCGGATGGGAAGGCGCTGGGAAGCCCTGGGCCCGGTGCCCGCGATCGCGGTTGTCGCCCTCGACTTCGGTGGTGCCGTGGACACGATCGCCCACCATGCGGCCGGACCCCTCCCACCGCCGAGCCTGGTGGACCTGCAGCGGGTCGCGCTCGCCCAGGTCCGCCGCGGCATTGCCACAGCCGATCCGCGTGCCGTCGGCGCCGGGGCGACGCTCAGCGCGCTCGCGAACGAGGTCCTGCTGCCAAAGCCGGCGCTCCACGAGACGCTCGAGATCGCCGCGCGTCTGGGGGCGTACGGGGTGTGCGCGGCCCACAGCGGCACGGCACTCGGCCTCCTGCTGCCACCGGAGCCGGAGCTCGTCGCGCTCGCCGTCGGGCTCGCCCGTCGCACCCTGCCGGACCTCGTCGACGCGTGGTCGTCTCCGCTTGCCGGCGGCGGCGTCCGCGTGCTGGGCGGACGTCGAGCGGCATCGTCCCATGAGCCCACGCTCATCCAGCAAGTTACGAGGAGCTGACTACATGGATCGATCGTCCGTGCACGCATTCACGGACCGGGTCCCGGCCCGGGACCAGGCGGCGATGGCCGCGACCCGTGCGCGGCTGGACCGGCTGACCAAGCCCCAGGGCAGCCTCGGCCGACTCGAGGAGCTCGCGGTCACGATTGCCGGGATCACGGGCCAGTCGATGCCCCGGCTGCCGCGAAAGACCGTGGTCGTCATGGTCGGCGACCACGGTGTGGCGACCGAGGGCGTCTCCGCGTACCCGCAGGAAGTGACGGCCCAGATGGTCGGCAACTTCCTTGCCGGTGGAGCGGCGATCAACGTCCTCGCGAGGGCCGCCGGGGCGCGGGTGGTTGTGGTGGATGTCGGTACGGCGACGGACGTTCCCGCTCACCCGGACCTCGTGGCCCGCCGGGTCGCCAGCGGCACGCGGAACATGACGGCAGGGCCGGCCATGACCGAGGTGGAGGCGCTGGCCGCGATCGCGGTCGGGGTCGACGTCGTCGAGCGCGAGGTGGAGCGGGGGATCGACCTTGTCGCCACGGGCGACATGGGCATCGGCAACACGACCGCGTCGAGTGCCCTGGTCGCGGCGATCACGGGCCGTCCGGCGGCCGAGGTGACCGGACGCGGGACCGGGGTGGACGATGCCGGCCTCGGGCGCAAGGTCGCGGCGGTGGAACGGGCGCTCGCGGCAAACCGGACGGCCCACGGCGATCCCCTTGCACTCCTCGCCGGGGTCGGCGGTCTCGAGATCGCGGGACTGGTCGGCGTGATCCTGGGTGCGGCGGCCAACCGGGTCCCGGTCCTCCTCGACGGGTTCATCTCAGGCGCGGCCGCCCTGGTCGCCACGGAGTTGTGTCCGGCGGCCCGCGACTCGCTCATCGCCGCCCACCGGTCGGTGGAGATCGGCCACCGCGCTGCGCTGGAGCGGATGGGTCTGGTGCCCTACCTGGATCTCGACCTGCGCCTGGGCGAGGGCACCGGCGCAGCCCTGCTCATGCCCCTGGTCGACGGGGCGCTGGCGATCCTCGCGGAGATGGCCACGTTCGACTCAGCGGGCGTGTCCGAACGCGCGGAGCCCGCGGTGGCCGGGGCCGCACCCGACCTGCGGTGATCCTGCGCATCGTCATCGCCTGCGCTTTCCCGGGTGGCTGAGAGCACCGTTCGCGAACGCCCCAGGCCATACCGCCCGAGGACACAGGCTATGAGGCCATACCGCCCGGTTTCTGCGCCCTCGATCCGATGAGACGCTTGTCCGATTGAGCCGCCAAGGGAAGCGGCGAGTGGCTCGGGCAGCTGGCGGCCGGGGTGTCCGGCTCCAGCGTGGGCCGCAACGGTTGACCTGGCAGACCGCGTTACCATGCCAACGCAATCCGGACGCATTGTTCGGCCCGTCAGGTTGAGCGGTGCCTGACCCCACGATGGACGTGGTCTGGCGCGCCGCACGGACAGAAGCGACATGCGCTTCGCGCTGATGACCGAACCGCAGGAGGGATGGACGTACGACGCTCTCCTGGAGATGGCCCGGGCGCCTCCGGGGTGGAGGGTCGCCGGAGTCGTAGCCGTGGCCGGAAGAGCGCCGGGCGGTTGGCCGTGGCGCGTGCTCGTTCACCTCTGCATCCGACGCCACCGCGCGCGAAGAGGGCCCTGACCCGAGAATCCGGCGTAGGCTCCAAAGCGGACCGTGCAGGTCGCAGAGGAGACCACCCCGTGCAACCGAGAACATCCCCCAGCGTCCAGATCGAGGCTGCCATGGCCCATTGGTACCGCAAGGTCTCCCTGGTCAACGGACCCGGGTCCTGATGGCGTCCGGTTTCGGGGCCCAGGTGCCGCGGAAGCCGCGGGTTCCACAGCGGCGTCCAGATCACCGAAGAGGGATGGCCCGGATGCCGGTGTCTCGCCCCGCCACCCGCTGCCTCGCCACTCGCCATCTCGCCATCTGGAGGTCGAGACCGTGCGCGCGTTCGTGATCCTGGGGCCGCGCACCGCGGTGGTGCGTGAGCTCCCTGCTCCCGAACCCGGACCCGACGAGGTGATCGTCGACATCGAGCGAGCGGGCGTGTGCGGCACCGACGTCGAGTTCTACACCGGCGAGATGTCCTACCTGCACACGGGTCAGGCCGCCTACCCGATCCGCATCGGCCACGAGTGGGCCGGCGTGGTCGCCTCCGTCGGCGGCGGCGTGGACCCGTCGTGGGTTGGGCTCCGGGTGACCGGCGACACGATGCTGGGGTGCGGGACCTGCGAGCGGTGCCTGCACGGACGCCAGCACCTGTGCGCCGGCCGGTACGAGATCGGCGTCCGCAACGGCTGGCCGGGTGCGCTGGCCGAGCAGCTCCCGGTGCCCGTCCGGGCGCTGGTGCCGCTCCCTGCGACGGTGGAGGCTTCGATGGGCGCCATGGTGGAGCCGGGCGGGAATGCCCTCCGCGCCGTCCGTGCGGCCGGACTGGCGCCGGGCGAGCGGCTGCTGGTCCTCGGTCCCGGGACGATCGGGCTGCTCGTCGCGCAGATCGCCGCGGCCGAGGGCATCGAGGTCCACCTGCTGGGCCGGAGCGAGCGGTCACGCGCCTTCGCCCGGGCGCTCGGCTTCGCGCACGTGTGGACGAGGGACACCCTGCCGGACCTGCTCTGCGACGCGGTCATCGACGCCTCCAACTCGACCGAGCTGCCGGCCCTCGCGCTCGACCTCGTGGAACCCGGGCGCCGCGTCGTCTACATCGGCCTTGCCGGCCAGCCCAGCCTGATCGACACTCGCACGATGGCGCTGAAGGACGTGACGGCGGTCGGCGTGCTCAGTGCCTCCGGTGGCCTGGAGGGCATCATCGAGCTGTATGCCTCGGGCGCCGTGGATCCGAGACCGCTCGTCGCCGCCACGGTCTCCCTGGACGACGTCGCCGACGTCCTCGCCGGCCACCGCCGGCCTGACTGGAGCGACGCTCCCAAGATCCACGTGGACCCGCGGAGATGATGGACCGATGAAGGTTCGGCCTGACTACCCATCACCCTGAGGCGTCGAGCGGCAGGAGGCGGAACGCATCCGCAGCGCCGAGCGGGCGGACGGCCCGGAAGTGCCGCTCGTCGAACGTGGCGACATCCGCCGAGCCAACGCGTGCGGCCAGGGCGACCAGCGACGCATCCGTCAGGCCGATCCCGAGATCGGCATACCGATCAGCCAGCTCGGCGGCTTCCCGGGCGGCGGTCGGCCACCATTCCACGAGGTAGGCGCCGGCGCCGACGTCGGCCCGGAAGGCCCGGACCGCGCGGGGACCGCCGCGCGTCGCGGCCAGGTGATCGGCCTCCGCGAGCACGAGCGGCGTCGTGACCAGCTCCTCATCGAGCGCGTCGTACCACTCGAGCGCCTGGCGGTGTCGGCGGTCAGCCGCATCGAGCAGCGCGTAGATCACCGACGTGTCGAGGATCGGCTCAGGAGGGCGCTCCACCTGACGCGTGACCCAGCCCTCGGCGAGGCCGCGATCCAGGCGGTCCCGTCCCAGGACGGGCACGATCTGCGCCACGCGGCGGCCACGGCTGGTGACCGTGATCACCTCACCACGGGCGACACGCTCGAGGTGCTCTGAAAGCCGTGCCTTGAGGTCGCGGATACCCACGTCCATGTAGTCACTTTTCCATCCATCTGGCCTATTGCGTGACTACGCAGCGGACCACGACGGCGACCCGTCTTGAGCCGCCTGCATCATCGAGGAGGTGCGATCAGGTCAGTTGGCCGGGTGCCTCTCCGAAGAGGTAGTGCCGACGGTCAAAGTCGATCGTCCACGAGAAGTGCCGGAGGAAGCCCCACGAGACGAGGGCATCCACGCGGATCCCGCCCCAGTCGCCGAAGTCGCGCCACGTGGGATCGGGGATCGGGCAGGCGGCCAGCCTGTCCCGTGCCACCGGACGCTGATTCCGTCGCCGCGCCGCTTGGGTTCTCCAGACCAGACGCCGATTCGCGACTAGACTTGGCCTGCGGGACGCGCGACGGGTCCGCGGTGAAGGTTCGCGGCGTCCCCGCCACAGCGAAGCGGACGAACGGCCATGACGCGACTACGGCACGACCTCAACTTCGTCTCGAGCGCCGGTCTCATCCTGAGCGGGCTGACCACCGGCATCACCGGAATCGTGGCCGACCTTTGGGACCTGAACGACTTCTGGTACCACACGGTCTCGGGCTACGTGATGGGCGGCTTCGCCTTCCTTCATGTCGCGCTCAACTGGGGCCGGTTGGTTGGCTACGCGAAGTTCAGGCTTCGCGGTGCGTTGGCTCGCCCGGCAGCAAGCGCGCCCGCGAGGCCCGCGACCAGCGTCCGCCCGACGGCGACCGGGATGCGTGGCGGCCCGGAACCGGTCAAGCCCCTCAATCTGCCGAGACGCGCGACGCTGTCGCGGCGGGGCCTGCTCGGCCTGGTGGTCGGCGGCGTGGGCGGACTGGTTCTCGGCCGCGGCCTGCGACCGCCGCCGCCGATCCCGGCCGGATCGGACGTCGGTGTCATCTACCACCAGTGGAGCAAGCCTGGGGTGATCGACGCCCTTGGCAGCGTCGCCAACTGGGGCCAGCCGGTCGAGCTGTACAAGGCCTACCCAGGAGCGCGCATCGTCGCCCTTCCGCAGCCGCGACTCGAGGGGGGCTTGTCGGCCGCCCGGGCCATCGCGACACGCCGATCGACGCGGTCGTACTCAGGCCAGCCGATGACCCTCGACGAGCTATCCCGATTCCTGTTCCTGACCTGCGGGATCAGCTCCGACAAGTTCGGCAACGCTCGCCGGACGGCACCGTCATCGGGCGCCCTCTACCCGATCGAGGTCTATCCGGTTGTCCACAACGTCGACGGCATGGAGCGCGGTGTCTACCACTACGCCTACCGCGAGCACGCCCTCGAGCTCGTCCGGGCCGAGGACATGCGCGGCCGGGTCGTCGAGCAGGGACTGGGCCAGGAGTTTCTCGGCCAATGCGGCGCGGTCCTGTTCGTGACGATGATCCTCCAGCGGATGCGACCGAAATACCAGGACCGGAGCTACCGGTACGGGCTGCTCGAGGCCGGCCACGTCGGCGAGAACGCCTACCTTGCGGCGACGGAGATGGGACTCGGCGCCTGCGCCATCGGGGCGTTCATGGACGACGCGATGAACGAGATGCTCGGGGTCGACGGGGTCGAGGAGGCGGTCGTCTACATGCTCGCCGTCGGCCACCGGGCCGCGACGTAGGTCCGGACCGCGGTCACCTGCTGCCGATCCGCGGCCAGGCTCAGTCCTCAGATCCACCGGCCAGCCACTCGTCCAGGAACGATGTGACCACCGCGAGCATCTCCTCGCCCGCCAACAGCGCGGGGTCGTTGTGGTGGCCCGCGGAGAGCGGAACGTACCGTTTCGGCCCGGCCGCCGCGTCGAAGACCCGGCGGCTCAGCGCCGCCGGCACGATCTCGTCGCGCTCTGTGACCAGCACGAGCAGCGGCACGCGCACCACGCGCAGCTGCTCGGCCAGCGGATATCGGTCGAGCAGGAGGGCGTCGAACACCGGCAAGAAGGGGTAGTGGTGGCGCCCCACCTCGGCGAGGGATGACGGCGGCGACCGCAGGACGAGGGCAGCTGGTGGCCGCTCCATCGCCAGGCCGCCGGCCACAGCGGCCCCCAGCGACTCGCCGAAGTAGGCGATGCGCTCGGGATCAACTTCCGGTCGGGCCGCCAGCGCCTCTGCCGCGGCTCGAGCATCGGCGCGCAGGCCGTCCTCGCTCGGGTCACCGGGGTTGCCGGCGTAGCCGCGGTAGTCGAAGAGAAGGACGGCGTATCCGCGCTCCGTGAGCGCTTCGGCGAGCGGCAGCCGGTGAGAGCGATCGCCGGCGTTGCCATTGAAGATCAGGACGGCCGGACCAGGCGTCGGCGCGGCGCCAGGCCGGCCCGGTGGACCGCTGGCCGGCAGGAACCAGCCCGACAGGCGCAGGCCGTCAGCGGTGTGCAGCTCTACCTCCTGGGACCCGGCAGGCAGGAGCTCCGCGTCTGGGCTTGTCGATCCCGGGAAGTAGATCAGCCTCCGCTGCGCGACGTAGAGCGCGGCAACGACGACCGCCGCGACCAGTGCCACGATCGTGATCGAACGCACAATCAGCTCCGGGATGGCGTCAACATTCCCGTAAGTATCGGGCTCCGAGCGCTAGAGGGTCGACCCAATCGGATCCCAGTCCTCGGGCAGCGCGGGCGGGACGTCGAGGGTGCTCCGCACCGGGACGCGCTCGCCGTGCTCGGCAGACTCGGTGATCGACACCATGACGTCGAGCACGTGGAAGGCGAACTCGCCGGAGGCCCGCTCCGGCCGGCCTGCCCGGATGGCCCGGGCGAGCTCGACGACGCCGGCGCCGCGCGAAAAGGTGGAGCCGAGAGCTGGATACACTTCGGCGCCCGACTCGTCGACGGCGCCGTCGCGCCAGATGCGCAGGGTGCCGTCAAAGAGGTTCGGGTCGGGCATCACGAGCGTTCCCTCGGTGCCCGTGATCTCCACGACCCCCGCCCGGGGCCGGCTGGACTGGAAGCTGAACGTGCTGAGCGCGCTGGTACCGCGCCGGAAGTCGATCAACGCGCCGACGTGCGTCGGCACCTCCACGGGGAAGCGCTCCCCGGCTCGCGGCCCGGAGCCGATGCGGCGGCTCGCGCGGGCGGTCGATGCCCGGGCGACGACCCCCGACACCGGGCCGAGCAGCTGGACGAGCGTCGAGAGGTAGTAGGGGCCCATGTCGAACAGCGGGCCGCCGCCGCGCGCGTACAGGAAGTCCGGGTTGGGATGCCAGCTCTCAGGGCCTGCGACCTCGAACAACGTCATGGCCGTGAGGGGCTCGCCGATGGCGCCGGACTCGAGGAGGCGGCGCCCGGTCTGGATCCCGGCCCCGAGGACGGTGTCGGGCGCGCACGCCACCCGCAGGCCTGCGCGGTGCGCCTCCGCGATGAGCTGCGTACCACTTGCACGGTCGAGGGCCAGGGGCTTCTCGCTCCACACGTGCTTGCCGGACGCGAGCGCATCGAGCGAGACGGGGACGTGCGCGGTCGGCGTGGTGAGGTTGACGACGATCTCGATGTCATCGCGCGCGAGCAGATCCCGGGGCGAACCGGACGCCTTGACGCCGTAGGCCGCGGCCTGGGCGGCGGCGCGCGCCGGATCGAGGTCCGCCACCATGACGACTCGCACGTCGAGGGCGCGGGTGAGGTTCTCCAGGTACTGGTTGCTGATGACGCCCGCGCCGATCAGGCCGACACCGGCGGGATCGGTCACAGGGTGGCTCCGTGCCGACGTACGAAGGCGATGGCCTGGCCGATGCCCTCGAACAGGTCGCCGGCGTACGCGTCGAACTCTAGGACCGGACGGGCCCGGGGTGCGGCGGCCAGGATCTCGGCGATCGGCATCCGGCCCGAGCCCGCCGGCTGCTGGGCCTCGATGTCGCGCGAGATGGGGCCGTCCTTGATGTGCAGGGCCACGACCCGCTCACCGAGGCGGCCGAGCAGCGCCACCGGGTCCGCACCGCCGACCGCACACCAGTACGTGTCGAGCTCGAGCACGACGGCGTCGTCGAGGTGGTCGGCCAGGATCTCGAGCGCGGCGGCGCCGTCGATGCGCGTCTCGAGCTCCCACCAGTGGTTGTGGTAGCCGACCGCGATGCCGCGGTCACCAGCGCGACGAGCGGCATCGTTGAGCGCGGCCGCGATCGCCGCGACGTCCGAGCGCGTCGTCCAGCGCACCTCCGGGATGTAGGGGTCGATGATCGTCCGCACGCCGAGGCGGTCGGCGGCGGCGAGTGCCGCGTCGAGGTCGGCGTCGATGAACGACACGTGGCTCGTCGGGGCCGACAGGCCGAGCTCGGTCATCGGCGCGAGGAGCCGGTCTGCAACCGAGACGAGGTCGAACGGTTCGACGGTCCTGAGACCCAGCTCGGCCAGCCGCCGCAGCGTGGCCGCCGCATCCTCCGCGAGGGCATCCCTGACCGTGTACAGCTGGACGGCCAGCTCCGGTCGCCGGTCGACGTCGGCGGTCTCAAGGCGCATGAGGTTCACGCTGTCTCCGTCCCCGCGCTGTGGGCGCACCGGCTCGCACCGGGCTCATCGCGGCTTGAATCATGTGACTGGATGGTCATCGAGGCGGCCGGAGGCCGGCCCCGCTCAGTACGTCGCGCGTCCACCGCTGATGTCGTAGACCGCGCCGGTCGAGAAGCTGACCTGGTCGGAGCACAGCCAGGCGATGAGCTCGGCGACCTCCTCGGCACGGCCGATCCGCCGCATCGGGATGAGGCTCGTGATGTGGGCGAGCACCTCGGGTGTGGTGGCGTCGTTGAGCGGCGTCGCGATGACCGCCGGGGCGACGGCATTGACGAGGACGCCGGTGGTGGCCAGCTCCTTGCCGGCAGATTTCGTGAGGGCGATCACGGCGCCCTTCGTCGCGCTGTAGGCGGACAGGTTCGGGTTGCCGTCCTTGCCGGCCATGCTCGCGAGGTTGACGACCCGTCCCCAACCGCGCTCGACCATGCCCGGGATGAAGGCGCGCATCGTGGCGACCGTTCCCAGGACGTTGACGGCGAACGTCTGCTCCCACTCGGCCGTCGTCGTCTCGAGGAGCGGCTTGTTGGGGCCCACGATGCCGGCCGAGTTCACGAGGATGTCGACCGGCCCGACCACGCCGGCCAGCGCGGCGAGCGCCGCCTCGTCCGTCACGTCGACGCGGTAGTCGGCGCCGGGCGCCCGATCCAGCGTGACGGTGCGGACACCGTCGCGTCGCAAGCGCACCGCCGCCGCCGCACCGATCCCGCTGGCACCGCCGGTCACGACGGCCGTGCGACCCGCGGTCATGCGTCGGCTCCGCGGATGAGTTCCACGCGGTAGTCGCTGATGTAGATGTGCTCGTACGACACCCCCTCGACACCGCTGCCGTCCTTGAACCACAGCCGCGCCTCGCGGCCGAGGCGCAGACAGGTGCGCTTTGCGGCGAGGTCCTCCGGGCTGTCGGTCGGCTGCAGCGAGGGATACCAGAGCTTGTGGCCCGGGCGATGGATGATCCGGACCGGCGTGGACCACCGCTGGCTGTGGTCGCCCTCGCCGAGGTAGCGATGGGGGTTGATGGAGAGGTACAGGCTGTCCCCAGCCCAGAACGGGCCGTCGACGCGGCCCATGACCATGACCCAGACCTCAAGGTCCTCGTTCCAGCTGACGGACGGGCCCCAGTAATAGAGCTCGTCGCCCTGGGACACGGCGCCGCCGCCCTCCGCGCCCGGGATGCGCAGGCTGGCGATCGGGGCGCCCGGGCCGTCCCACGGCGCGGCGAACGCATGGCCATCCCACCGCCGTGCTGCGCCGGTCGGCTCGTCGAGCGCGTCGAGCGGCACGCGGGCCACGCTGATGCACTGCGCGGCGGCCTCGACGTCACGGTCCCAGGTCTCGGCGGCCCACGCTGTCGGGTAGGCGTACTCGCCGAAGAAGACGTAGAGGTGATCGCCATCCGCGACCGCACTCGGATCGCCCACGCCACCCGGGAAGCAGTAGTTGCGGTTCACGGGCAGGCGGATCATGCGCTCGTCGCGGTCCTCGAGCAGCAGGCCCCGGTCATCCCAGCTCTGGCCGCCGTCGGTCGAGCGCATGATCCCGATGCGCGGCACGGCCTGGACCGTGTCGTCCCCGCCGAGGCCCGGTGGCCACGCCTCGTCTCGATAGCCCTCGTCGGTCGCTGGGTCGTAGGGCAGGGTCTCCGGGTAGTTCTCGTTGTGGTACAGGGCGTACAGCGTCCGGCCGCTCGGATCGGCAGGGTCCTGGTAGATCGTCTCGAACCAGACGGCACCATGCAGGCCGGTCGTGCCCGGAGGCACGTTCGGGGGCATGACCGGCCGGGTGAAGGCTCCGAATGGTCGGGCGAAGGCCTCGGCCACGGTCGCCCCATCCGCGTAGCCCAGCTCCTCGGCCGCGCCCCACAGGGGATCCTCGCCGTGCTTGCCCGGGAAAATGCGGAACCGGTCCCCGACCCAGGCGGTCGCCATGTTGCAGTCGATGAACCAGTCGAAGGTGGACCGCTCGGTGGGGTGCAGCCGGACGGCGATGCCGTCGACGCCGGTCTCGATGGTGATCGGATCGGTCACGGGGTCTCCATGCGTACGTGGGTGAAGCTGAACAGCAGGCTGCCGCTGATGGCGCGAGCCCGCAGGACGTAGTCCGGCAACGGGCCCGGACCGCAGGCGGCCGTCCCGACGCCTGCCTGCGCGAGGTCGAGCACGACGTGGGTTCGCCCGTCCCCGCGCAACAGGTGGTCGTGATCGACGGCCGCGAGCTGCTCGGTGGACCATGGCCGCACGGTGAGGGCGATGTCGGGCCAGGCCACGATCTCGAATGCCTCGGCGCCATCCTCCGTACCGAGGCGCGCCCAGCGCACGCCGGCTCGTGCTCCCGACTCCTGGGGACGAACGGTGCGCTCCTGGAGGTCGTGGACCGAGCCACGGAACCAGCCGAGGCCGGCGGCCTGCCCGGTATCCGGATAGGCAGGCCCCGGGCCGCGCCCGAACCAGTCGACGGACGAGATCGATCCCGGGAGGGCAAACGACACGCCGATGCGCGCCCAGTGCGCCGACCATTCCGCCGGCCAGCGGTCGTTCGGGACGACGCCGAGGGCGAGCGACAACCCGCCCTGCTTCGCGGTCCATTCCCAGGTGCACTCGACGGCCGCGTCAACGCCGGCCGCGCCGACCCGGGTGACGACCGTCACGTGGTCCCGGTCGGCATCGAATGCGACGAGGCGCGAGAGGAGCCGATGGAGGCCGAGGGCAGCCCACCGATCGGCGTGGCTCGGCTGGTCCGGCTCGTCCCAGGCGCGGCTGCGGTCGTTGTCGGTCGGCGCGCGCCAGAGTTCGAGCCGCCAGTCCTCGATCCGGATGCCGCCCAGCCCCAGGACTGCGCCCGTAGCCGGATCGAGTTCGAGGGCGTCGAGGCCGACGTCCCGAGGCAGGGCGATGGCCCGCGGACGCAGCGCGGCCGGATCGGTGTTCGCATCGATACTCGCGACCTGCGCGCTCGCCACGACGGCTCCCGCGGCCGCCCACGGTTGATCCTGCGCCTCGACCGCGTCGATGGTCACGATGCGCCCTTGCACGGCGAGGTGCTCCACGACATCCCGGGGCAGCGGAACGGTCGCCCGACCGCGTGGCGGCAATGGCGGGACGTCCAACGCCCCCGAAGCGACGAGACCGGCTGCGCTGTCGACACGCCAGCGCAGCGCGTAGCCCGACGTATCGACGTGGTCGAGCCGCGATCGCACGTGGAGCAGCCCGCCGTCGACACCAAGCACGAGCGGCGCGAAGACGGCGGCGAGGTCGGCGAGCTGGGCCCGGGGCGTCCGGTCCGTCGCGACGAGGCCGTCGATGACGAAGTTGCCGTCATGCAGCGACTCCCCGAAGTCGCCGCCGTAGAGGGTCACGCGCCGCCCGTCGCGATCGACGTCGATGCCGTGCTCCAGCCACTCCCAGACGAACCCGCCCATGAGCCGCGGGTGGGCGTCGAACAGCTGCTGGTACTCCGTCAGGCCGCCCGGGCCGGTGCCCATGGCGTGGGCGTACTCGCACAGGACGAAGGGCATGGCCCGGCGCCGCGCGTCGAGCGCCGCATCGGCGAGGGGCGGCTCCACGCGCCGGCCGATGGCCGCCACGTCGGCGTGCGTGGCGTACATGCGCGACCAGACGTCGACCACCGCGCTCGACTGGTCGCCCTCGTAGTGCAGCGGACGGGTGGTATCGCGGGCGCGGATCTCGTCGGCCATCGCCGCGAGATTGCGGCCCTCGCCCGCCTCGTTGCCGAGCGACCACATGATCACGCAGGGATGGTTCCTGTCGCGCTCGACCATGCGCGCCACGCGGTCGCGCAGCGCAGCCTCCCAGCGGGCGTCGTCGGTGGGGTTGTCACGCCAGCCCACCTCGCCGAAGCCGTGCGTCTCGACGTCGCATTCGTCGACGACCCACAGGCCGAGCCGGTCGGCGAGGTCCAGCAGCAGGGGGTCGGGCGGGTAGTGCGAGGTGCGGATGGCATTGACGTTGCTCCGCTTCATGAGCGCGAGCTCCGCCTCGACCACGGCACGCGGCACATGTCGACCGAATTCGGGGTGGTGCTCGTGGCGATTGACCCCGCGCAACCCAACGGGCGCGCCGTTGACGGTGAAGACCCCATCGGCGATTGCGACCGACCGGAATCCGATCGCCGTCTCCACGGTCTCGCCGGGTGTGCGGACGCGCAGCTTGTAGAGCGTCGGCCGCTCGGCCGACCAGGGCCGCGCGTCGGGCACTTCCACGGTCTCGCCGACCGGCACCGCCAGTCCGAGCTCGACCACCTCGACGATCACGTGGCTCGCCTCGGTTCGCACGTCCACTCGGAGCGTCGCGGTCCCGGCGGTCCATCCGGCGTCGACGTGCACATCGTCCACGGCGTCGATCGGCCGTTCGCGAAGTGTGACCGCACGGATGATGCCCGGCAGCCACCAGGAATCCTGGTCCTCGAGGTAGGACGCGGCGCTGAACTGGTGGACCCGCACGACAAGGACGTTGGCGGCGGGCGCCCCCACCAGCAGTCCGCTCGCGTCGAAGTCGGTGGGCAGCCGGCTGCCGCGGGTCGAACCGAGGAGCACGCCGTTGAGCCAGACATCGGCGGCGCCCTCCACGCCGTCGAAGCGCAGGTGCGCGACCGGCGGTGGGTCCTCGACGGCGAAGCGCAGCCGATGGTCGCCGATCGGGTTCGCGTCAGGCGGGTACGGCGGATCGATGGGGAACGGATAGCGCACGTTGGTGTAGATCGGGGAGCCATGCGGCCCGGCCACGGTCGCCTCATGGACGGGCATGACGAAGCTCGACGGGACGGCGATCGTCCCCCACCCCGAGTCGTCGTATCCGGGATCGCCCACGTCGGCCGGTGCCGACGCGGTGGTCGGCCACCAGCGGAAGCGCCATGGCCCGGAGAGGCCGATGACTCGCGCGTCGGTGGCGACGGTCGCCGCGGGCGGCAGGCTCCCGACCCCCGGCCCGGGATCATCGAGAGGCTGCGGGGTCAGGGGGCGCGCGGGACCCGACGACCGGCCGTCGGGCCGGGCACCCGGGGAGGCGGTCATCGGCAGCGCGCCCCGAGGAATCGCACGGTGCGCAGCTGGAACGGCCGGAACGGCAGGGTGACGGCCGCCCCATCTCCTGCCGGCGTTCCCGGCAGCCCACGCTCGAGCAGGTCGGTGCACTCGATCCGCGCCGCCGTCCCGTCGAGCGTCAAGGTGGTGGTCGCGCGGCCGCCGCGCGACTCGTAGAGGCGCACGACCAGGTCGCCGCTGCCGTCCTCGGCCAGCTTGACGGTCTCGATGACGACAGCCGGGTCGCTCGACGTGACGATGGGCCGGACGGGGCCGCCGGCGCGGATGGTCCGCAGCGGCGTCGCCAGGTCGTAGCCGAGCGCCACCGCATCGCCGATGGACGCGGCGGGCTGGACGCGGAAGCGCAGCACATGGACGCCCTGGTCGCTGTCCGGATCGGGGAACCTCGGCGCCCGGAGCAGCGAGAACCGCACCGTCGTCGTCGTGCCGCCGTCCGCACGCGTGGTGCGGTCGACGTCGTACCCGTAGGTCGAGTCGTTCGCGATCGCGACGCCGTACCCCGGCTCGGCGATGTGCACGAAGCGGTGCTGGCAGGCCTCGAAGCGCGCGGCGTCCCAGCTCGTGTTCGCGTGCGTCGGGCGCGACACGTGTCCGAACTGGGTCTCGGCCGCGATCCGGTCGGCGTGCACGTCGAGCGGGAAGGCGAGCTTGAGGATTCGCTCGCGCTCACGCCAGTCGATGCGGATCTCTATCTCGAGCGCGACGGCCCCCGCGCGCAGGGTCAGGCGCTGCTCGATGGTCGAGTCGCCGACGCGACGCACCGTGACGACCGTCGCGGCCTCCGGTCCGTGCTCGACCCGGCGCTCATCGGCATCGAGGAGCTCGGTGACCGTCCGCCGGTAGTGCGCGTCCAGGTCCCATGCGTCCCACAGGTTCGGCAGGTCGCGATGCAGGCGCAGCACGTTCGCGGGCCGGTCCGGCGCGATCGCCTCGCGGCCGTCGGCGTGCGCCCGCAACGAGACCAGGTGCCCACGGGCGTCGACTACCACCCGGATGACGCCGTTGTCCAGCACGTCGCTGTCGCCGTCCGCCACGTCCGTCACCGGGGCACGGTCGCGAACGGCCGGGGCGATGCCCAGCGCCGGGACGCCATCCCGGGCGAACGGCGCCCCGTTGGCGGCGTGCTCGTGCTCGCCGAGCTCGTCGTCCCCCGAGGCGAGTGCCGCGAGGCTGCGGTCGATCACCTCGCCGAGCGCCGCGCTCACGTCGGCATGGCGCCGCTCCGCCTCGCGATGGACCCACGCAATGGACGAGCCGGGCAGGACGTCGTGGAACTGGAGGAGCAGCACGGTCTGCCAGGCGCGCTCGAGATCGGTGCAGGGATACGGCAGACCCGTGCGGAGCGAGGCCGTGGCGGCCCACAGTTCCGCCTCGCGCAGCAGGGCCTCGTTGCGGCGATTGCCCTGCTTGGTGCGGAGCTGCGAGGTGAAGACGCCCCGATGGAGCTCGAGGTACATCTCGCCCGACCACACGGGCGCCTGCGGGTACTCGGCTTCCGCCTCCAGGAAGAACGCACGCGGAGAGCCCATCCGCACCCTCGGCGAGCCTTCGAGATCCGCCGTACGGTGGGCGGCCGCGATCATCTCGCGGGTCGGCCCACCACCGCCGTCGCCCCAGCCGAACGGCACGAGCGATACCGTCGCCCGGCCCTTCTCGCTGAAGTTGCGCTCCGCGTGCGCGAGCTCGGCCCCGCTGAGCTCCGATATGTAGGTATCGACCGGCGGGAAGTGCGTGAAGATGCGGGTGCCGTCGATGCCCTCCCACCAGAAGGTGTGGTGGGGCATCCGGTTGACCTCGTTCCACGAGATCTTCTGGGTCAGGAACCAGCGCTCGCCGGCAGCAGCGACGATCTGCGGGAGGGCCGCCGAGTAGCCGAAGGAGTCCGGCAGCCACGCCTCCTCGCACTCGACCCCGAACTCCTCGAGGAAGAAGCGCTTGCCCGCGATGAACTGGCGGGCCATCGCCTCGGAGCCAGGCATGTTCGTGTCGCTCTCGACCCACATGCCGCCGACCGGGACGAACCGGCCCGCCGCGACGTGCTCACGGATGCGCGCGAAGACCTCCGGATGGTGTTCCTTCATCCACAGGAACTGCTGGGCGGAGGAGCACGCGAAGACGAAGTCCGGGTGCTCGTCCATGAGCGCCATGACGTTGGTGAAGGTGCGAGCGCACTTGCGGACGGTCTCGCGGAGCGGCCACAGCCAGGCCGAGTCGATGTGCGCGTGCCCGATCGCAGTGATGCGATGCGCGCTCGTTTGCGCGGGCGCGGCCAGTGCCGGGGCAAGCGCTGCCCGACCTGCCGCGGCCGTACCGGAGACGTCCCTTGGGTCCACGCTATCGAGCATGTCCTCGAGCGCCCGCAGGAGCAGGTGACGCCGGCTCGAGCCCTCGGGCAGCTGCTCCATCAGGCCGCGGAGCGTCCACACGTCCTGCACGAGCTCCCACGCCGTGACGTCGAGCAGCGCGATCTCGAGCTGGGCAAGGATGTAGAGCGGCTCGTCGGAAGCCGTCTCCCAGGTCCCGTTGCGGGTCGGCTCGAACGTGTACTCGCCTGCGACGTCGGGGTTGGCCGCGGCCTCGATGAGCAGGTCCACGACGGGTCCGTCACCGGGACCCCAGGGCAGGTGGTTGTTGAGCGGCGCGATCGCCTTGATGGGTCGCCCGTCCGGCCGGTAGGCGAGCCCTTCCGCCTGGAATCCTGAGCGAGCCCGGGTGAAGCCGAAGTCCACGAGCACCTCGACGCGCGTGCCGGGCGGCGGGCCGTCGCGCCAGGCGGCGGGGACCTCGCCGGTCACCCGGAACCAGGTGGTCGACCAGGCGCGTCCCCAGCGCCAGCCGATGGGCACCGGTTCGAACGCCTGCCCCACCGCTGCCGCGAACGGCACAGGCTCGCCCGGGACCTGCCACGCGCTCGCGGCAAGCGGGCGGGCGTCCCGGTGGATCGCGGGAACCAGGTGGTCCCTGGTGAACCGCCGCAATCGCGCCTGGACTTGTTGATGATCGCTGTGCATCCGGATCCTTCGCGCTGCGCGTCAGGTGGCCACGGGGTCGATGGCGACGAGCCAGGACGTCAGTCCAGCGTGGCCGGCGAGCGGGATGCCCTCCTCGAGCTCGGCAGCGCTGGCCGTGCCGGACGCCCCCGACCCGAGGTCGGTCACGCGGTACGAACGGCCGGCCGCAAGCCGCCGTGGTCGCAGGCGATCGGGACGCGTCCCGCCGGGCAGCACGAAGGCCGCGACCAGGTGGCGGTCGTCGCCCTCGGCACCGGGCGCGATCAGCTGGGCAATCGGCGAGCGCTCGCCGAGGCCGCCCCGCTCCGGTGGCGGGGTGAGGGGGAGCAGGACGCCCGAGCGGACGAACGGCGCGAGGTGCTCCCGGTAGATCGCGACGTGCGCGGCGAGCCGGCGCAGCAGCGACGGCCGCAGATCCGGCAGGCGCAGGCTGACCCCGAAGCGGTGCAGCATCGCGGCCCGCAGCATCGTGTCGAAGTCGTCGTCATCGATGGTGCGCCAGTCGACCTGCGACGGCAGGTAGTCGCCGCGCCATTGCGACCACGACCAGTGCAGGATGCCGAGCGGCGGCAGCATGCGGCTCGCTCCCCACAGCACCTCGAGGTGGTGCTCCGTGTAGTCCGGGTCGCTGAGGAAGAAGGCGTGCACGTGTCGCGCAAGGCCGAGGTCGATGCGCAGGCCGCCGGAGGAGCACGACTCGAGCAGGAGGTCCGGGTGTTGACGGCGGACCTCGTCGAGCACCGCGTAGAGTCCCTGGTAGTGGCGGAGCAGGCCGTCGCCCGCGCCGTGCCCGTGGTCGGTCCGCGTGCAACCGGCATCGGAATCGATGTTGAAGTCGAGCTTGATCCAGCGCGCGCCGGTCTCGGCGATCAGGCGGCTCATCGATTCGAGCACGTGGGTCCGCCCGGCTTCAGAGCCCAGGCAGACGTAGCCGAGAAAGGTCGGATCGTCAGGGTCGAGCGAAACCGTCATCGTCCGGTACGACGGGTCGGGGCGCCGACCGACCGGCGTCCGGGCGAGCAGCTCGGGCCGGTCGGCGCGCAGCCTGGCACTTGAACCCACGGCCTCCGCCTCGATCCAGATCCCGGGCAGCATGCCCGTATCGCGGACCGCCTGCCCCAGGGCCGCAAGACCGGAAGGGAAGCGCGCCGTATTGACCCGGTCCCAGTCACCGCGCTGCTCCCGCCAGTCGCTGGCCGCGTCGGCGGCACCGAACCATCCGGCGTCGACCGTGGCGATCTCGATGCCCAGCCCGTGGGCGACCCGGGCGTTGTCCTCGATGACCTGCTCGGTGACCTCCGCGTCCTCGTAGGGCCACCAGTGGTTCCACTCGACGGGCACCGAATCGGTGAACGGGGTGCGGGGCAGCCAGCCGTCGCGCACCGCGCCCTGGAGGGCGAGGGAGGCTGCCGCGAGATCGGCCGCGGTCGCGACGACGACGCTCGGCGCGGTCACCGCTTCGCCGGGCGCAAGCACGACCGTGAACTGCCAGGGCGATATCCCGGCCGTCACGTGACCTCCGGCCAGGGCATGGATGTGCCAGTTGCCGCTCCATGCAGGCGACACGATCAGCGCGCCGCCGCCACCTCCCGACGCCGCCTGCTCGCGCTCCAGCCCGAGCCACGGGACCATGCCGTGGGAGGAGCGCCCGGAGCGCACCTCGAGGACCGTGTCGTGGCGGGTCGTCCCCTGCTCGGGGCGGAACTCATCGCCCCACGCGGAGCGATACCAGTGCGACCGCCAGTACCCGCCGCCGAGCGCCAGGGACAGCGGGTCCATCCGGGTGACGCTCGACGGAGTATCGCCCCGATTCCGCAGTTCGAGGCCGAACTCCCACACGTCGCCGACGACGCGCGTCGCGGTCCAGCGAGCGCGCAGGGTGGTGCCGTCGAGCATCCCCTCGACCGCGACGCCCGAGTCGCTCGAGACGATCTCGGGATCGACGAGTCGGCTGTACGGCCGCCGGTCCACCTCGACGAGCAGCAGGGGGCCTTCGCTGAGCAGCGCGTCGTCGAGGGCCACGGACAGGGTGACCCCGTCATCGGCGCGCAGGGACACGCTCATGTCCGCGGTCGCTCGAGGTCGACCAGGTCGATCCTGCCCGTGTCGTGGCGCATCGCGATGCCCTCGTCGGCACTCGCGACGGCCACGGCGATCCGGCGCCCGTCCGGAGTCACCGCGCAGTCGTAGACGCCGACGGGACCGGCGCCAGGTCCGGTCGGGATCGGCTCGGGCCGGTGGATGACGTGTGGCCGTGCGAAGCCGCCGCGGGCGTCGCTGTCGCCGGGGCGAAGGGCGACGACCGCCCCCGCGAACGCGAGGGCCACGTGGATGGTGCCGTCGGCGCCGATCGAGAGGCCGTCCGGCCCGGAGCCGGCCTCGAGCTGGAGGGTCGTCGTGGCCCCCCCATCTGGCGGCACGATCGTCACACGGTCGGCGAAGGTCTCCGCGACGACCAGGGCGCCGCCGGGGTCACGCTCCATGCCGTTCGGGAACACGAAGGATGGCTCGCTGCGGCCGACCGAGCCGTCGGCACTGATCCGGACGAGGGCCACGGCGCGCGGCGCCTCCGACCCGGGACCGAAGCCGTAGCTGCCCACCCAGGCCGTGCCGTCCGGGTCCACGTGCAGGTCGTTGGCGGGCCGATCGATCTGGCGGGCGAGGTCGGCGTACACCTGCGGCGCCGAGGCACCGGGCGCGAGGGACAGCACGCGCCGCTCGAGGCAGTCGACGACGAGCAGCGTCCCATCCGGGAGCCAGCCGAGCCCGCCGGGCTGTGTCGGGGCGCCGGTCGCCTGGTCGAGCACGACCTCGACCGCCGAGCCCGGCACCCAGCGCAGCACGCGCGAGCGGAACATGTCGGAGAACCACAGCGCTCCCGCGCGCCAGCGCAGCGCCTCGGGGAACCCAAGGCCGCCGATCGAGTCGTCGCGCATGCCAGCCGGCGCTCAGAACGTCATGGTGAGACCGCCGTCGACGGTCAGTACCTGGCCGGTGATGTACGTGTTGTCGCGACTGCTGAGCCAGTCGACGGCGGGGGCGATCTCGTGGGGCATGGCGCTCCGGCCGACGGGGAGCCGGCCGGAAGCGATGTACCGGCGACGGAACGTCTCGCTGTCGCTCTCGTCGATCCCGTCCGCGTCGAGACTCATGCGGGTCCGCACGAATCCCGGTGCGACCGCATTGGCAAGCACGCCGTGCGCCGCGAGATCCAGGGCGGCCGACCGGGTCGCCGCCTCGAGCCCGGCCTTCGCGACGTCATAGGCGAGGGAGCCCGGTTGCGCCGAGCGCGCATGCACGCTCGTGATGTTCACGATGCGGCCGAAGCCGCGCGCGATCATGCCCGGCGCCACGCGATGCATCAGGTCGAGCGGGGCCTCGAGATCGACGGCCCAGACCGTCCGCCAATCGTCGAAGGTGCTGTCGTGGATCGATCCCCGGAGGAAGATGCCGGCCACGTTGACGAGCACGTCGATGCCGCCCGCGAGGTCGCTCGCCTCGGCGAATGCACGTTCGCGATCGGCGGGCACGGCCAGGTCCGCGAGCAGGACGTCCGGGCCGGGCTCGCGATCGAGCCCGATCACGAGATCACCCCGTTCGCGCAACCGCTCGGCGATGGCCCGGCCGATGCCGTGCGTCGCGCCGGTGATGAGGGAGCGAAGGGGGGGATGCGCCATCGGGTCACCGTCGTCCGGCACTGGTCCAGCGCACGGCGAGCGCGGTTCGCCAGTGCAGCTGCGCCCCCGCCTCGAGCGTCACGATCCCGAGGTCCGCGGCGGTGCCGGCGCCATGCGGAGTGGAGGTGGGCTCGATACCCAGGGCGACGACGGCCCCGTTCCACGGAGCGTCGAGCGAGGCCGCGAGCTCTTCCCAGAGCAGGGCGTGGGGAAGTCCCCGCCACGAGATCGTCGCGTGCACATGTGGTCCGCGGGCCGTCACCTGCCGCTCGGCGTCGGTGTCGCCGCTGCGCCCGAGCAGGGCCACGACCCGTGCCGGCGTCGCGCCATCGACCGTTCCCCAGCGCGCCTCGGGGTCACCGGGCCAAGCGACGGGATCACCCGCCGGTCGACCGGCGTAGTCGAGCGGCGCCAGCCTGGTGCCCTCTGGGACGTCCAGCGCCAGTGCCGCTCCCGCGAGCACCGGTGCCAGCACGTCGCCACCGAGGACGAGATGCTCGGCGATCGCGATGCGGCGGCTGCCGGCGCCGCCGTTGATCGTGCTCGTCGCAGCCGCGATCCCGTCATCCGTGAGGTGCCACACGCGCTCTGCCCGCAGGCCGTCCGCGTCGTCCCAGCGCAGGGTCAGTCGATCCGGTCCCGCGTCGACGAGCGTCCACGGACCCTGCGAAGCGATGCCGTGGAACCCCTGCGGGGTCGGCGCCCGGCCATCCGGCTGCCCGCTGCTGGGAAAGCAGAGCTGCCATCCCCCGCGCCATCGGGTGACCCAGTCGCCCTCGGAGACAGGGGCCTGCGGGGCCGGAGTCACGTCCTCCGACCACGGCGTCCGGGCGAGCACCGGTCGGCCCTCGACCAGGAGCTCATCGAGCACGCCCCCCTCGTCAGCGCGGATCCGCGCGCTCACCCGGCCACGCAGCAGCGTCATCGGCGGTGCGCCGGGCATCGTTCGTCAGTCCCTCGCCCGTTCGGCGTCGCGGGCGTCGCCGAGGGCCCGTGCGAGGTCGTTCTTGCCGTCGAGCACGACGGTCAGCATCGCTTCGGCGGCCGCCTTGCCGTCGCCCCGGTCGATGGCTCGGAACACGGCGGCGTGCCGCTCAGCGTCCTTGGCGAGCAGGCGATCGTCGGCTGTCACCACCTGCTGCAGGTTGAAGGTCAGGTACAGGAGATCGGCCACCACGGTGCCGAACTGGCGCAGCAGCAGGTTGTGCGAGCCGGCATAGATCGCGAGATGGAAGTCGACGTCGGCGTGGGCATAGGCATCGTGATCCGACACGTGCTCGGCCATCGCTCGGACGGCGTCACTCATGCGCTTGAGGTCGTGCATCGACGCGCGACCGGCTGCCAGCCGAGCGGCAGCGGGTTCGAGGATCTGCCGCGTCTCGACCAGGTCGCGCAGGATCGCCGTGCCGCGACCCTGCTCGCTGTGCCAGCGCAGGATATCCGCATCGAAGACATTCCACTGCTCCGGCTGGCGGACGCGCGTCCCGACCTTCCGGCGGATCTCCACGAGGCCCTTGGCGGCGAGCACGCGCATGGCCTCCCGGACCGACGTGCGGCTGACCAGGTGCTCCTCGGTCAGCTCGGCCTCGGTCGGCAGGACGTCGCCCGGCGCATAGCGGCCGCCGATGATCTGGCTTCCCACAGCATCGATGACTCGGCCCTGCCGGCCGCGCATCGCGTAGCCTGACGATCGGTGCGGTTCGGCAGGACGATCCATCCTGATGTGAGCCTCCTCCGAGCGCTG
This sequence comes from uncultured Chloroflexota bacterium, assembly GCA_947085195.1. Classification (GTDB taxonomy): domain Bacteria; phylum Chloroflexota; class Limnocylindria; order Limnocylindrales; family CSP1-4; genus CAIXZV01. Next base: position 7,328 of record CAMTVM010000030.1, on the reverse strand, counting down.
CGCGGCGCCGAATCCCCGGCCCCGGCCACGTGACGGTGGCAGCGTACTCGCCTCCATGCCCACGCTATACGGTCTCCAGGACCCTGTTCGGCTCCGGGCTCAGGAAGACGAGCGAGCCGTCGATCCGGATCTCGACCGTGCGCAGATACGGCGCCAGGCCCACGAGATCGACGTCGATCCCGAGCCCTGGTGCGTCGGGTGCTCGGACCTCGCCGTTGGCATCCAGCAGGATGTGGTTCGCCGACAGGTCCAGCGCGACCTGCTTCGGCTCCGCTGGGTATTCGCAGATGCGGTGGTCGACCAGCCCCGCATAGGGCTGGAGCGAAGCCGACAGCGCCAGGTGCGAGGTGAACGTGTGGTTGACGTAGGTCACGCCGCGGCGTACCGCGTGGTCGGCCACGGCCTTGGAGGGCCCGATCCCACCGACGCGCGCGGCGTCGATCTGGATGAACCGGACACCGCCGTAGTCGATGAGGTTCGTGGCCATGTGAATGTTGTGGGCGCCCTCGCCGCCGGCCAGTCCGACGCTGCGCGAGCGGCTGGCGAGGGCCGCGTGCGCCCCGAAGGCGTGCGGCACGAACGGTTCCTCGAGCCACGTGGCATGCGCGGCCTCGAGCGCCGGGAGGCGATCCGCGGCCTGTTCGACATCGTCGCCCCAGATCTGTCCGGCATCGATGAGCAACAGGGCGTCGTCGCCGAGTCCCTCACGCGCGGCGGCCACGTGATCGGCGTCGTCCTCGACCGATCCCGTGCCATATTGGCCCCAGCCGAACTTCACGGCGCGAAAGCCACGCTGGCGCGCCCCGCGTGCGCGGTCGAGCGTCAGTTGCGGGGTGTCGCCCAGGAGCATCGACGCATACGGCACCTTGGCGTAGTTCGCGGCGAAGCCGAGCAGGCGCCATACCGGCTCCTCCCGGATGCGGCCGAGGATGTCCCAGAGCGCGATCTCGATGCCAGACCACGTGTGGGCGGCCTGGAGCAGGTCCATGCTGTTCCGGCCGACGAGCTGGCCGATCCGCTCGATGTCGGCAGGACCGTCGAGCCGCTGTCCGAGCACGCTGGCCGCGACCGGCTGGCACACGCCATGGGACCGTGGTGTCACGAACGCGGCGATGGAGGTCAGGGGGGAGGCCTCGCATTCGCCCCATCCGACGTGGCCGCCCGCCGTGACGCGAACCAGCAGGGCGTCCTGACTGCCGTCCGCCTCGAGCGTCACGTCGGGCATCGCAGCGTAGAAGAAGTCGACCGCGTCGATGTCCATCAGCAGTTGTCGCCCCTCGCGCTGCGATCCGGTGATCGGGTACCGGCACGCGTGGCGGCCGGATCGATGTCGCAAGACCGGCGACACCTTCGTTACATCATATGTTATGTCAACACCGCAACCCCTTGCGTTCGCGGCATTCGTGCTGTTAGGGTACTTGATGATCCCTTAGATATGACGATTGGGGACATCGAGGCATGGTTCACTCGCTTACCGGTGTCCGCCGGTCGAGTGCTACGGAGGACACGGCATGAACAAGCGGACGCTTGCGGCGATCGTTACGTCCGGAATGCTGGTGGTACTCGCCGCCTGCTCACCGGCCTCCCCGGGCACGAGCCCGGCTGCGAGCCCGGCACCCACCGGTACGAGCCCGGCTGCAAGCCCGGCACCCACGGACGCCAGCCTGTCGGGCGACCTGCTCATCTGGGATACCGGCATCCTCGGCCGACTTCTCGAGGGCGGGGCTCCCGACATGGCGAATTCGTTCATCGACCAGATGGCGGTCAAGTTCGAAGAAGCGAATCCGGGCGTGGACGTGACCGTCGTCCAGCAGGGCGGGGACATCACCACCAACGCCGCGCAGTTCCAGGCGGCATCCATCGCCGGGAACGGGCCGGACATCCGGATCCAGTACGCCGGTGGTCCGACGATCTCATACTCGGAGTTCTTCACCGACCTCACGCCTCACCTCAACGACGACATCCTCGGCTCGATGGCGGGCTTCTCGGTCAACCGCGAGGACTTCGACCCGAACGGCCGCATCCTCGGCATGCCGTACGGGGCGGGCAACCTGTTCACGGTGTTCGCGAACAACAAGATGCTCGAAGCAGCCGGCCTGGACCCCGCGGACCCGCCGGAGACGTGGGAAGGACTGATGGCCAATGGCCGTCAGATCCTCGATCGGACCGGCCAGACGCCGTTCTGGGTGGCGAACCTCGAGGGCTACGTCGGCGCCTGGGTCGTGACTGCCCTGGCCGGCGGCGAGCTCGGTGAGAACATCTTCACGCGGATGTACAAGGGCGACGTCCCGATCGACGACCCGGCCATGGTCAAGGTCTACGAGAAGTGGGCCGAGTTCGGGGCAAGCGGCCTCACCAACCCCGACGCGGGTCAGGTGTCGAACGGCGACTCGACCGCCGGATTCGTGCAGGGCAAGGGCGCGTACTACATCGTCGGGAGCTGGGAGAACCGGAACATGGCCGAGGCGTTCGGCGATGATGTCAGCACGTTCTTCATCCCGATGCTTGAAGGCGCGCCATACCCGAAGATGGGGGCCGGCGGCCCGGAGATCGCCCTCTCGATCACGGAGTACTCGAAGAACAAGGACCTCGCCGGTGCGTTCCTGCGCTTCCTCGCGCAGCCAAAGAACCAGGACGTGTTCGTGACCCTGTACCAGACCCAGGCGTCGAATCACCGTGACGGCGACCCGACCCTGATCCAGAACCGGCTCCTGCAGGCGCAGTTCGTCCAGCTGGGCAACTCCACCGACGGTGTCGTGTTCGCCTTCGACAGCGTGATGCCGCAGTCCGTGATCGACCTGTTCTATCGACTCAACGCAGGCGTCTTCCTCGGGACGGTCAAGCCGGCCGACGCGGTCGCCCAGCTCCAGGCCGCGAACCAGCTGGAGATCAGCCAGCGATGATCGACGCCACCGCCCGCGGGTGCCGCACCGTCGGCCGCCCGCGGGCGATGCGCCATGCCCGCCCCTAGGCCCCCTGAGCGATGCGCAAGCGCAATGGCCTGGTCGGCCTCCTGGCCGTCCTGCCCGCGCTCGCCGTCGTGGTCGGGTTCTCGGCGTACCCGATCCTGTTCGCGCTGTTCATCTCGTTCACCCGGACCAACGGCCTGACGTTCGAATGGCGCTGGTTCGAGAACTACACCATGCTGCTCACCGATCCCATCGTCGCGCTGGTGTTCGTCAACAACCTCAAGTTCCTGATTTCGGTCCCGCTGGTGATCTTCGTCGCCCTGCTGGTGTCCGTGCTCCTGTTCGAGCGCGTGCGAGGCTGGCGGTTCTTCCGGGTCGTCTTCTTCCTGCCGAATGTGCTCTCGGTGGCCGTCATCGGGATCATGTTCCGGAACGCCTTCGGCTATTACGGCCCGGTGAACCAGTTCCTGGGATTGTTCGGCGGTGAGCCCGTCCAGTTCTTCACGGACACCACGCTCGCCATCTCCATCATCGTCCTTGCCCTGGTCTGGTCCGGCTTCGGGTTCCAGGCGCTGCTGCTCCTCTCCGGATTGACCTCGATCAGCCCAGCGGTGTTCGAGGCGGCCGCGCTCGACGGCGCGGGCTGGTGGAAGCGGCTGTGGTTCATCACGATGCCGAACATCCGCAAGATCCTCGGATTCGTGTTCATCATCAACGTGCTGTACACGTTCACGGCACTGTTCGGATTCGTGTTCGTCATGACTGCCGGGGGACCCGGCTTCGGCACGACCACGATCGACTACCTCGTCTACCTCCGCGCGTTCTCCAGCTCGAACCTCGGATCGGGCGCCGCGCTGGCGATGACCCTGTTCGTGTTCATCGCCATCCTGACCGTGATCCAGGCCAAGGTCTTCCGGCTCCAGGAGGTGGACTGACCATGTCGGAAGGCACGAGCGTGACGCTTGGCAAGACCGCCCGCTGGCCCGTCTTCGGCGTGCTGTGCCTCGTCGCCCTGACGATCGCCTACCCGCTGTACTTCATCCTCGTCACCTCGCTGCGGCCGAATGCCGACTATCTGAAGGACCCGTTCGGCCTGCCGGGCGTGTGGACGCTGGCGAACTATGTCCAGCTGCTGGACGTGTACAACGTCGGGCGGGCGTTCATGAACAGCCTCTACGTCTCGACCGTCTCGGTCCTGATCGTGCTCAGTCTGTCGATCGTGGCGGGCTATGCGCTCGCAAAGCTGCCGGTGCCGAAGGTGCGGTTCATCACCGCGTCGTTCGTGTCGGTGATGCTGGTCCCCGGACCCGTGCTCATCATCCCGATCTACCTCCTGCTCTCGCGGCTCGGGCTGGTGGGCGACTACTGGGGCCTGATCCTCGTCTACGTCGCCGGCGGGCTGCCGTTCTCGGTGTTCTTCCTGTCCCTGTCGTTCCGCGGCATCCCGGACGAGGTGATCGAGTCAGCGCGCATGGACGGCGCGGGCTTCCTGCGCATGATCTGGTCGATCATCCTGCCGATGGGCAGCTCGGGCATCGCGACGCTGGCGGTCCTGCAGTTCCTGGCTGTCTGGAACGAGCTGATCTTCGCCTTCATCCTCATCCCGGATCAATCGATGCGACTCCTGATCCCGACGCTCGCGATGATCGGGACCCGCTTCATGACGGACCAGCCGCTCGTCTCGGCGGGTCTGCTGATCACCTCGTCGATCCCGCTGATCCTGCTCGCGGGCGCTTCGAAGTACATCATGCGGGGGCTCTCCGGAGGCGTCGGGCGCTAGCACCGGGGACGTCGCGCAAGCACCGGCGACAGCGCAGCCGCGATGGTGGCCGTGGCCCGCGCCGCCCAGGGCTGACCTCAGACCGGCTCCAGGGGCTCCGGGCGATGGCCGTATGACGGCAGGTCGCCTCCTGGTGCCGCAGCCCAGCGGACCGCGTTGGCGATGACCTTGCGAACATGCTCGTCGTAGTACGTCGGGTGCGTCTCGTGGCCGGGGCGGAAGTAGAAGATCCGCCCGCGACCGCGCGTGAACCAGCAGCCGCTTCGAAACACCTCACCGCCCTGGAACCAGCTCAGGAACACCAGGCCGTCGGGCGCCGGGATGTCGAAGTGCTCCCCGTACATCTCCTCCTCTGGAAGGATGAAACTGGCGCCCAGGCCGAGCGCGATCGGGTGGGACGGGTCCACCACCCAGAGCCGCTCGCGGCCGCCGTCCTCCCGCCAGATCAGGTCGCAGGAGGTGCCCATCAGTCGCTGGAAGATCCGCGAGAAGTGACCCGAGTGGAGGACGATGAGGCCCATCCCCTCGAGGACCCGGCGCTGGACGCGGTCCACGACCGTATCCGAGACCTCGCCGTGGGCCACGTGCCCCCACCACGTCAGCACGTCCGTCTCGGCCAGCACCGCATCGGTCAGGCCGTGCTCCGGCTCGTCCAGCGTCGCCGTCCGGACCGTCACACCCGGCTCCCCGCGCAGGCCGTCGGCGATGGCGACGTGGATGCCGTCGGGGTAGATGCGCCGGACCGGTTCGTCCGTGTGCTCCTGGCGGAACTCGTTCCAGATCGTTACGCGGACGGTCATGCGGTCTCCCCGAGGGCGATGGCCGGGTGGACGAAGGTCGGGCGGACGACGCTCCCGCCGCGAGCGGCCGACGCCCGGATGGCATCCCACAGGAGGGCCATGCGGTGGCCCACCTCCGGCGGGCTGGGATTTCGGATCCGGCCGCTGCGCACGTCGAGGAACTGCTCCCAGACCGTGCCGGGCACCGCGGCGCGGACAGGGACGAGGCCTTCGTCACCCGCCCGCTGGATCTCGAGGCGCTCCCCCCAGATGCCGGTCCGGATCGTCGCCTGCTCGCAGAAGACCCGGATCTCGGAGGCACAGGATGGGATGGCTCGTCCGCACGCGTTCATCGTGACGAGGCCACCCGACGCGATGCGGGCCATGATCACGCCGCGAAGGTCCACCGGCGCACCGTCATCCTCCAGCCAGGCCACGACTTCCGTCACCTCCTCGCCGACGATGTCGGCGACCGTGTTGAGCATGTGCGCGCCGGTGTCGAACAGGAACCCGCCGCCGGACATCTCCGGGACCTGGCGCCACGTGCCCTGGGCGTTGGTGTGCCAGTCCTGCCAGACAACGGCGTCGATGTTCAGGATGGCGCCGACCTCGCCGGCCCGGATCATGCGCGCGGCCTCGCGGACGTGCGGCGACAGGCTGCCGGGAAAGGCGACGACGAGCAGCCGCCCGGTCCGGTCGCGCGTCTCGATCAGGGACGTCGCCTCGGTCGCGTTCATCACCATCGGCTTCTCGAGCAGGACGTCGAGGCCGGCCTCAAGGCATGCCGTCGCCTGGTCATGGTGCATCGCGTGCGGCGTGCTGATGAGGACCGCGTCGAGCGAGCCGGCGAAACGCGCAATGAAGCGCTCCCAGTCGGGCTCGTTGGGGGCCGGCGCAACACCGCGCTTCGTGAACTCGTTCGCAGCGATGGCCCAGGCCGCCGCCGAGGGCTCGCACACCGCCGTCACGACCGTGTCGGCGCGATCGAGCATGGTCGTGAGGTGGTGGCGGGCCATGAGGCCAACCCCGACGAGGCCGACGCGGGTGGGTGCAGAGGCGGGCATCGCTCCGGGGCTCCTCGCGGTGGGGACGCTGGCGATGGGCCGCCGAGGTCGTCGGTGACGCGAATCTAGCAGGTCAGACCCCCGGCACGGCGTCCTGGATCTCGGCGTCCTGCCACCGGGTGTGGCGCCCCTGCCAGATGACCATGAAGCGAGCACTGGCCGCCGCGCCCACCGGACACCGGCCGGCCGGAGGCGCCGGGAGCGGCCCCCGGCGACCTCGGGCGGGCCCGTACGCCCGACACGCGGGCAGATGGCACGCGGTCGAGGACGGCCGGACCCGGACGCGCTGGCCAGTGCCCACTCGACGGGCGTCCGGCAGCCACCGTCGCCGCAGAGCCTGGCCGCTCCCGCCCCTGACCGGCTGCGGGCTCCCGATCCAGCCTGATCGCCACCCTCGGTGCCATGCACCCGAGGGTGGCGGGATCACTCGCCGCCGGCGCGACGAGCGGCAGGGGTCGAACAGCCGTCAGAGCGTGACTTCGAGACCGTATCGGGCGACCAGGTCGGGGACCCAGTCCATCGAGATCGTCGTCCCGTACTCGGCGGCGAGGGCGTCAAGGCGCTCGTCAGGCATGTCGTCGCCCCGCGCCGGATCGGCCATCTTGCGGAAGAAGCGTTCGAACCGCCCGGGCGTGAGCAGCTCGATGATCCGCGCCGGCTCGGGTCCGGCGTTCCAGAACGTGTGCATGACACCACGCGGCTTGAGGATCCACGAGCCGGGATCGGCAGTGAACTCGTCGTCGCCGATGCGGGCACCCACTCGCCCGAACAGGACGTAGCTCCACTCGTCGGTGTC
>CAMTVM010000029.1:0-9280 GCA_947085195.1 uncultured Chloroflexota bacterium | reverse complement strand
GATCGCTGCGGCGCGTGCCTGGCGCTCCTCGTCCGTGTCGCGGGGCAGCTTCAGGGCCGTCCCGTAGACGGCGAACGCGGCCGCGTCCTCGTCCGCGAGGGCCAGCATCCGGTCCGCCAGGGCACGCGCCGCGGGACCTGAGTCGGCCAGCAGGTCCGCGTGCTCCGCGTACTTCGGGCGGCCTTCGGACAGGGCCACGACCATCGCGACCAGCGCTGCTCCCAGGCTCCCGGCGATCGCGGCTGCACTGCCACCCCCGGGGACAGGCTCGCCTGACGCGAGCCGTTCAACAAACGTCGCGACCGTCAGGTCGCGGAAGCGGGTATTGGGTTCCACCCGGCGATTGTAGAGACGAAGTGCCATCGCGAAAGGGACCGAGCGGCCGGGTTACGACAGGCCGTCCAGCCCACCGGAGGCATGGCCGGCGGGGCGAGCGACGGTGCGCCCGCCCCGCTAGCCGACCCCGGGGCCGACGGGGAGGAGCCGCGACCCCACGTTTGGTGGCCTCAGGGTCAGGCGGCCCGGTCGAGGCCGTCCAGCCCGTCGATGGTCCAGCGCCGCGACCGGTGCTGGTACGTGAGGGCCAGGCGCAGTTCCGCGGTGTCGACCTCGAACACCGTGCGCGGCCCGGTGACCGCCGGATAGGCGCGCCCCTCGTCGCGCACGGCGACAAGGCGGGTGACGGTGAGGCGGTCCTCGCCCCAGGTGATCTCGCGGGGAATGCCGTTGAACCAGTCGGTGCGGACCTGGACGGTGACCGGTGCGACGCGAACCATCGCCATGGTGGTATCTCCTTCACGCGGCGGGGCCGTGCGTCACCCAGGGGCACTCCGGATGCGAACGTCTGTTCTGTTACGAACACTAAACCGAACGGGTGTTCGATGTCAAGCGTCCGTCTCGAGATCCTCCGCGGCGTCCGTGACATCTTGGCTGTCACGATCCTCGGGCTCCGGCACGGATCCACGGCGTCCCTGGCGGTGCTCGACCGGCGTCATCGGGTCCCGCTCGAACGGCGCCGGCAGGGCGGCCCTGACCAGGCGCGCCCGGGTGACGGCCCGGTCCCCGTACTTGCGCCTGATCCTGTCCAGCGCCTCCGCGGCCTGGTGGCGCCTGGGGTCCTCGCCTCCGAACAGCACGAGCTGGTCCCGGTCCCGGAAGTTGGAGGCCGTCACGCCCACCAATCGGATCCGCTGCCCGTGGAGCTCCCTGCGCAGCAGCGTCAGGGCCGCCTCGTAGATCGGCTCGGTCAGATCCGCCGGAACATCCAGGCTCACCTGGCGCGTGAACGTCGCGAAGCTCGAGTCGCGGAGCTTGATCGTGATCGTGACCGCCCTGAGGCCGGAGGCGCGGAGGCGCCAGGCCACGCCGTCGGCCATGCCCAGCAGCGTGCGCTCGATCACCTCCCGGTCGGACGTGTCCACGTCGAAGGTGTGCTCGTGCCCGATGGACTTCGCCGGCTCCCCCGTCGCCACCGGGTCCGGGTCGATCCCGTGCGCCCGCCCCACCAGCGCGGCGCCGTGCCTGCCGAACCGGCGCTCCAGCACCCCGGGATCGAGGGCCGCGAGGTCCCCGATCGTTCGCACCCCGAAGTCCAGCAGCGCGGCCGCCGTCTTCTCGCCCACGCCCCACAGGCGCGAGATCGGCAGCGGCGCCAGGAACGAGGCCTCCTCGCCCGGCAGCACCACCACCAGGCCGTCCGGCTTGCGCAGGTCGGAGGCGATCTTCGCGACCAGTTTCGTCGCAGCCACGCCCACGGAGGCCGTGAGTTGCACCTCGTCCCGCACCGCGTCCTTGATCTTCCGTGCGATCTCCGGACCGTCGCCGAACAACGCCCGTGAGGCCGTGACGTCCAGGAAGGCCTCGTCGATGGAGATGGGCTGCACCTGCGGGGTGAACCGGCGGAGGATCGCCATGACCTTCCTGCTGGCCTGCTGGTAGCGGCGCCCGTCCACCGGCAGGAACACGCCCTGCGGGCAGAGGCGACCGGCTGTTCGGAGGGGCATCGCCGAATGGACGCCGAACGTGCGCGCCTCGTAGCTGGCGGCAGAGACCACGCCCCGCTGGTTGGGCCCGCCGCCGCCGACGATGACCGGCCTGCCGCGCAGCTCCGGCCGGTCACGCTGCTCCACGGCCGCGAAGAACGCGTCGAGGTCCACGTGCAGGATGGTCCGAGTGCTCACGTGTGCGATTGTCCGCCCGCCGCGTGACGGCGTCCTGTCACGAAGCCCGTGGGCGGGGTGGCGTCCGAGATGAACGCCCGCATGGTCTCCACCGAGCCCCACTATGCCTCCGGGACATGGATCCCGGCCGATCCGTGCTCGCACCATTCCCGGGGGGCATCGACGCGACCGATTCTGGCCCAGACCTGACGAGATCAATCCTGGGGAGCATGAAGAGGACGTCCGCACGCCCGAATCAATGCCCTCGAGGAATGCCGGCGTGCTTCCGGCTCCCGAGCCCACGCGTTGCCGCCGGACAAGGAGACGCCCGGCTCCGCGAACGGGCCGGGCGCGTCTTCGTCGCGGGAATGGGCGGGCGCAGGGCCCGCGAACCGTCAGCCCTTCGGCTCGACGACGATCGTGACCTCGGGCGTCATCCCCGAGTAGACCTTGATCGCCACCTTGTAGGTGCCGAGGGACTTGATCGGCGCATCCAGCTCGATCTTGTGCTTGTCCACGACGATCCCGCGCCGGCCGAGGGCCTCCGCGATGTCCTGGGTGTTGATGGAGCCGTACAGCTTCCCGCCCTCACCGACCTTGACGCCCATGGTCAGGGTTGTGCTCGCGATGCGGGTCGCAGCGATCTCCGCGTCCGCACGCTCTCGCTGGCGCTTGTCCTCGCGGCTCGCGATGTCGTGCTGGTACGCGCGATAGGCGCCACCCGAAGCGGACACGGCGAGCTTCTGCGGGATGAGGAAGTTCTGGGCGTACCCGTCCGCGACCGTCTTCATCTCGCCCGTCTTGCCGAGCTTCGCGACGTCCTTCGTCAGGATCACCTTCACGCGATCGAACCCTCCTTGTTGATCCAGGCCCGGACCCTCGGGACCAGCCTGCTGGTGTGCAGCGTATCGCCCACGAACGAGATCAGCTCTGGCGCACGTCGAATGATGCGCCGGACCGGCGCCGGCGTGAACCGCCGGACCCGGGCCACATCCTCGTGGAACGCCCGGTGATCGATCGCCAGGTCGTCCAGCTTCTCCGTCAGCAGGGCGTCGGGCACCCCGTCGAGGAACAGGTCCACCGCCAGCACCACGACAACCAGGTCGTCGAGGCCGCCCAGCACCGGCAGGTCGTCCGGAACGAGGTCCCGTCCCACCACCAGGTACCCGACGGCCGCCGCGAGGATCGCCTTGCGGCCCAGCGGCGTCCGCTCGTCGCGGATCAGCTCCCAGAACAGGCGCCCGTAGACCGGCGCGCGGCTCGCCAGCGGCAGGAACGCCGCCAGGCCCAACAACCTCCGGAGGCCGATCCGCCGGTCGCGGCGTCCACGTTGTCTGCGATGCCGGTCTTCGCGGCCGACCCGCGATGCTCGAGCCACCCTGCTCCTCACGTCGAACCCGGCGGCCGCTGCGGCGGCCGGGGAGCGCGAGTCTATCAGGGGCGCCCTGACCGTCCGGAACTCCACGACGGACGGGCAGTTGACATCGAACGCCCGTTCGGTATGATGCAGGTGGAAAGGAGGCGCACGATGACTCGTCACGACGCCGAACGCAAGCGCAAGATCCTGGACGTGATCGCCGCGACCATCCGCGCGCGCGGGTTCCCGCCGTCCGTCCGGGAGATCGCGAAGGCCGTCGGGCTCGCCTCCACGTCCGCCGTGCACCACCACCTTCAGATCCTCGAGAAGGATGGCTACCTGGAGCGCGGCGTGTCGGAGGACGGCACGTCCCAGTCCCGGGCGATCCGCCTGACGCCCACGGCGGCGCTCAGGCTGGGCCTGGCCTCGGAGCTCACGCCGCAGACGATCCCGGGGAACTCACACCTGCTGCCGATCATCGGCGAGATCGCCGCCGGTGGCCCGATCGAGGCGTACCAGGACGCCTCCGAGACGCTCGCCGTACCGGACATCCTTGCCCCCGCCGGCGATGCCTACGTCCTTCGCGTCCGCGGTGACTCGATGATCGAGGCTCACATCGCCGATGGGGACTTCGTGGTCATCCGCCCGCAGGAGACCGCCCGGGACGGGGACATCGTCGTCGCCCAGGTGGAGGAGAACGCGGTCACGCTCAAGCGGTTCTTCCGGGAGAAGGACCGTGTCCGCCTCCAGCCCGCCAACCCGGACTATCCGCCGCAGTTCTATCCGTCGGTGCGGATCCAGGGGAAGCTGATCGGCGTGATCCGCCGGCTGGACTGATGGGGCGGCCGTGATGCGGCCGATCTGTGCGTTGCCGGAGTGCGCTCGCTGCGCTGCTCGCCCGGCGCCTTCGCCTCGGCGCGCCTGGCGGCCGCCGCTGGAGCTGTGATCGGCAGGCGAGTCGTCCACATCTTCTCCACATTCGCGGGGACTCCGTGGATGAACAGCCGCCGACGCGCCGCAATCGTTGACCGGATCGCCGGACTGACCGGCGACCATCTGGAACTGGCCCAAGCCCGTCGGAGTCTCTTCGCCCCGTGATCGACCGCCTCCCGCCGCAATCCATCGAAGCCGAGCAGTCCGTGCTCGGAGCCGTGCTCATCGACCGCGACGCGATGATCGAGATCGCGGAATTCCTCAAGCCCGAGGATTTCTACCGGCAGGCCCACGGGCGCGTCTACGCCGTGATGCTGGATCTTTCGGAGCGCCGCGAGCCGATCGATATCGTCACGGTCTCCGAAGCGCTGGAGCGCACCGGAGACCTGGAGGCGATCGGCGGACGGGCGTACCTGGGCACGCTGACCAACCAGACGCCGACGGCCGTGCATGCCGCGCAGTACGCCCGCATCGTCGAGCGGAAGTCGCTCCTCCGGAACCTCATCGGCGCCGCGGGCAAGATCGCGGGCATCGGCTACGAGGATCCGGCGGAGGTCCAGGAGGCCATCGACCGGGCGGAGTCGGAGCTGTTCGCGGTCAGCCAGCGCCGCATCGGCGCCAGCTTCTCACCACTCAAGACGCTGCTCCACGATGCCTACGACCGCCTCGACTATCTCCACGCGCACCGGGGCGAGATCAGCGGCATCCGGACGGGCTTCGGGGACCTGGACACGCTGACGACCGGGCTCCAGAAGAGCGACCTCGTGATCCTCGCGGCGCGCCCATCCGTGGGCAAGACGAGCTTCGCGCTCAACATCGCCGAGCACGCGGCGGTCAGGGATCGCAAGTCCGTCGGCATCTTCAGCCTCGAGATGAGCAAGGAGCAGCTGGTGCTCCGCCTCCTCTCCTCGGTGTCGAACATCGACTCGCAGCGCCTGCGCACGGGCTTCCTCGAGGAGATGGACTTCGCCCGCATCGCGCCGGCGATGAACTCCCTGTCCGAAGCGCCGATCTACATCGACGACACCCCCAACATCACCACGATGGAGCTCCGAACCAAGGCCAGGCGCCTCCAGGCCGAGGCCGGCGTGGACCTCATCATCGTGGACTACCTGCAGCTGATGCAGTCCTCGACCACCACGCGGGACGCCAACCGCGTGCAGGAGGTCTCGGAGATCTCGCGCGGCCTCAAGGCCCTCGCGCGGGAGCTGAAGATCCCGGTGCTCGCCCTCAGCCAGCTGTCACGCCAGCCTGAGATGCGCGAGTCGAAGGAGCCTCGCCTCTCGGATCTCCGGGAGTCCGGCAGCATCGAGCAGGACGCGGACCTCGTGATGTTCCTGTGGCGCGACAAGGAGCGCGGGGCGGACGATCAGGTGACCGACGGCGAGGTGGTGAAGCTCAAGCTCTCCAAGCACCGCAACGGCCCCACGGGCGAGATCGATCTGTGGTTCAAGAAGGCCCAGACGCGCTTCGTCAACTACGCCGGCGGACGGTTCGCGGACGTCGGCTGATCGCCCGGGACTACCTGTCCTCGTCCGGCAGCAGTGGTCGAAGGGCCAGCGAGTAGACCTTCCCGTCGGGGGCCTCGAAGAACGCGCCGCCCACGATGCCGGCTTGGAACCCCAGGACGCCGACGGCCTCGGCCTCGGCGGGCGTCAGCACCCGGGTCCGCAGCTGGAGCGTGTTCGGGTCGGCCGGGAGCGCGAAGTCCTCCACTGCGAGGTCGGGCCACGGCCACCCCCGGACCCTGACGCCCAGGGCGCCCGACGCGTCGTTGAGCACCCCCCGGTAGGCGGCCGGCTCGTACGGCGCGCTGGCCAGGGATCCGCCCCTGTCGAAATCGCGCAGGAGCTCGGCGAGCTTCATGAACGCGGCCTTGATGGCCGTGTCCGCATCGGGCTCCCCCTCCATCCCCAGGGCGGCGATCGAGACGGTCCTGGAGTCGCCGTCGGCGTGGATCTCGAACACGGTCGTCGGCGCGTCGGCGACGAACGGGTTCTGGTAGTCCGCGCGCGCCGCAGCCAGGCCGCCCTCGGTCAGGGCGAACAGGAGCAGGTCCTGGACCTGCGCCTCGGACAGCGTCGCGGTCCGGATGGGCGGGTTGGTGAGCACGCCGTCCGGCGGCGGCTCGACCATCGTCGACGTGCTCACGAACACCACGCGCCCATCGCCGTACAGCGTGAAGTACGGGACGTGGGCCGCCATCCACTCCACGGGGACGAAGCCACCCGACTGGTCGAAGCGGAGGACGATCTCGTCGGCGCCGGTCGGGTGGGTGAGACCGGCGGGCGTGGCGGACGGCACGGGCGTCGGTGATCCCTCGGCAGGTCGTCCCGTTCCGGCGGCCGGTGCGCCGCAAGCGGAAAGGGCGATGGCCGTAGTGAGGAGGGCGGCGGGCAGCCGCAAACGTGTCGACATGCCGCCCGGGACGCCGCTGCGGCCGGTCCGGTTCCGTCCGGCCGGAGGTGCAACTGCGGCCGTCGGCGCTGCCGCCGTCGGCGCGGCGAACCGTCAGCCCCCGCGCAGGCGCGCCTTCAGCAGCTCCACGAACCGCTCCCGCGAGGCTTCGAGCACGACGTGCGTGTTCCTTGGCCGGCCCGTGTACCCGGTGTGGTCCACGACCGTGGCGCCGCGCGTGAACTCGCCACGCGTCTCCACGACCACGTTGAGCAGGCGCGTGTCCGTCCCGATGGCCGGATCCAGCGCCACCGCCATCGCGATCGGGTCCGGCAGGTCGAACCCGGCCAGGCCGGTGCTCGTCAGGGCGAACTTCGTCAGGACCGCCTGGATGTCCACGGCGAACTCGCCGAGAGGTCCGGCCGCGCGCAGGTCCGCCGCCGCGGCCTCGTCGAAGGTCGCGTACTTGCGGGAGATGTCCCAGCCCACCATGACGAGCCGGGCTCCTGAGTTGAACACGACCGCCGCCGCCTCCGGGTCGACCCAGATGTTGAACTCCGCAGCCGCGGTGATGTTTCCCTCGCCGTCGGCCGTGCCGCCCATGATCACGATCTCGCGCAGCCGCGTGGCGAGCGCCGGGTGGCGGGCGAAGAGCACCGCGATATTGGTCAGGGGCCCGAGGGTCACCAGCGTCAGCTCACCCGCGGCGTGCTCCCCGATCAGGCGCGCCAGCACGTCCACCGCGTGACCCTCGGCGGGGAGGCGCCCGGCGACCGGCAGGCCGATGTCGCCCATCCCGTCCTCGCCGTGCACGATCTGCGCGGTATGCAGCGGCCCGATCAGGGGGACGGCGCAGCCCGCGTACACGGCCGCGGTCGAGCCCACCAGCTCCACCGTATACAGCGCGTTCTGCACCGCCTGGTCCAGGCCCACGTTGCCGGCGACCACCGTGACCGCAAGCACCTCGACATCCGGGTCCCGCAGCGCCATCAGCAGGGCGACGGCATCGTCGGAGGCGGTGTCCGTGTCGATCAGGAACTTTCGGCGGTTCGTCACGTGGCACACCGTAGCAAGTCGGCCGGTCTGGCGCGGGCGCCGGCGGGCGCCGGCGGGTGCCGGCGGGCGCCGCGGTGCCGCGAGCCCTATGCTGGACCCGGCCCAGCAACCAGGAGGAGCCCGATGGGTGTGATCATCATCCGTGAGATGGTCGGGACCAGCCCCCGATCGTGGAGCGACGCGGCACGCCAAGCCGTGGCGACCGCCTCGAAGACCGTGCGCAACATCCGCTCGATCGAGGTCGTGAAGTCCACCGCCCAGATCGAGGACGGCGAGATCGTCGAGTACGAGGTCCAGCTCAAGATCGGGTTCGAGTACGAGGGCTGATCGCCGGCCAAGATAAGTCGTGGGTGAGCGGCGCCCGGCACCATGCCGCGCATGCCTCCGACCACCCACGGACCGGACCGTCATCGAGCCCGTTCCACCCGCCAAGGGTCAGCCTCCACGGTTCCCGGGCGCCCGGCGCTGCGCGATTCCGTTGACGCTGTGGATCCGGACTCCGTATCGTTCGTCCAATCCGACGGCACCGTCACCGGCAGCACCCTGCGGCCGAGCTCGTCGATATCGGGGCACGATGGGCATGCGCTGGTCGCGGTCGGGCCTGGGATCGCGAGTTCGATGCTGCTCGGCGGACCGTCCGGGCGGATGGGCATGAACCCCCTGCCGGTCCAGCCTGCGAAGATCCACCCACCGCTGCTGCGTCACGACGTCCTTTCGCGCGAGCGCCTCAACGGCTGGATGGAGGGCGCCGTCGGCGGGCGAGTGGCCCTCGTCATCGCCGAGGCCGGCTTCGGCAAGACCACGTTCCTCGCGGATTGGGCGCGCCAGACGCGTCGCGCCACCGCCTGGTATCGGCTGGAACCGGATGACCGGGACTGGCTCGCCTTCATCCGGCACCTGGTCGCCAGCGGTCGGGAGATCGAGGCCGGGTTTGCCCCGGAGACCTACCACCTGCTGCAGGCCCTGGGGCCCGGCGGCCCCACCAGGGACGACCTGATCGCCAGCGTCGCTCAGGAGATGGCCGCCCTGGCCGCGTCGCAACCCAACGGCCTGAGCCTTCTGTTCGACGACTACCACTCCGTCGACGGCAGTCCCGAGACCGAGCCGGTCATGAAGGCCCTGCTGGAGCGGACCGGCCCCGGGTTCTCCCTGGTCATCGCCTCGCGCGCCACTCCGGCGCTGGCCCTGGGCCGACTGCGAGCGCGCGGTGCAGTGTCGCGGATCGATGCCGACGGCCTGTGCTTCGACGTGCCCGAGACGGAACGGCTCTTCCGGGACGCCTACCGACAACCGCTGGACGCCGACGTAGTGGTGGACCTGATCGACCGGACGGAGGGCTGGGCGGCGCTTCTCTCGCTGGTGCACACGAGCCTAGACG
>CAMTVM010000028.1:0-53092 GCA_947085195.1 uncultured Chloroflexota bacterium | reverse complement strand
GTGTTCGCCGATCGGGTTCAGTAAGCAGTTGGCTCCGGCGGTAGGATTCGAACCTACGACCAAGTGATTAACAGTCACCCGCTCTACCACTGAGCTACGCCGGAGCGGCGATGCCGGACATCGGGGTCCGAGCACGAGAGGCACCATCGCTGCGCCGCGGGAGAGGATAGCAGGCCTCCGGGTGGCACGAGGGCGCGGCGTCGGGCGCGACACGGGGCGTCACCCGTAGACTCCCGGCATGAGCCTCATCGACCCGGAGAGCCTGCTCGCCCGCCTCGGCGACCCGGACCTGCGGCTCGCCGACGTCCGCTGGTGGCTCACCGAACCCGGGAAGGGGCGGCGTGACTACGATGCCGCCCACCTGCCCGGTGCCGTGTTCGTGGACCTGGACGAGGACCTGACGGCCCCGGTCGGGCCCGGGCGGCACCCGCTCCCCGATCCACGGGTCTTCGCGGACCGCATGGCCGAGCTCGGGTTCGACGACGACAGCGACATCGTTGCCTACGACGACGCCGGGGGGGCGGTCGCGGCCCGCCTGTGGTGGATGCTGGACGACCTCGGGCACCCGCGGGTCCGGGTGCTCGACGGCGGCATCGCGGCGTGGACCGCGACCGGTGGGCCGCTCACTGACGCGGTGCATGCGCGTCCGGGGGGCCGGCTGCACCTCCGGGACCGGTGGACACGGACGATCGATCGCGCGGCGCTGGTCGAGCGCCTTGGCGCGGTGGTGCTCCTCGACGCGCGCGCGACCGAGCGGTATCGCGGCGACGTGGAGCCAGTGGATGCCGCGCCGGGGCACATTCCGACAGCCATCAGCCGCCCGATCACGGGGAACCTGGGTCCTGACGGCCGCTTCCTGGACCCGGAGGCACTCCGGGCACGGTTCGGGCCGCTGGGCGGCGACGTGGTCACCGCCTGCGGCAGCGGCGTGAACGCGTGCCACAACGCCCTGGCGATGCGGATCGCCGGACTGCCGGCTCCCCTGCTCTACCCGGGGTCCTACAGCGACTGGGCCGGGATGGGGATGCCGATCGCGACGGGCGACGAACCCGGGGTCATGCCGGCCGGCGGGTGACCCTGGCCGTGGCGGCCAGAGCCCGGGCGCGGCTCAGCGACCGCGGACGAGCGCCGACCGGTAGCTCCTGTTGCCCGCCGCGTCTACGGCGCGCACGTAGTAGCGGGCACCGTAGATCGTCCAGATCCGGATCTTCGTGTACCGGGTGCTCGCGACCGGGGTTGATCGCCCGTACCGATAGACGTGGTACCTGACCACCTTGACGTTGTCGCTCGAGGCGTTCCAGGCGAACGTGACGTAGCCGCCGGATCTCGCAACCTTGCGGAACCTGGCCGGCGTGGTGGGTCGGATCGTGTCCGCGGTCGTGGTGACCTTGAGGCTCGCAGGGTTGCTCGTGCGACCGACAGTGTCGATGGCCGTGACGGTGTACGTGTAGGTCGTGCGCGGCGCGCGGGCGGTGTCCTTCCACGTCGTCCCGGTCGCCGTGGCGACCGGGACGCCGTTCCGCGTGATCCGGTAGGCAGCCACGGCGACGTCGTCGGTGGCGGGGCCCCACGCCAGGCTCACCGTGGTGGCCGTCGGGGTGCCAGAGAAGGGTTCTGGCGCCGTCGGAGGCTGGCCGTCGGGCTCAGGCACCGGTGAGGCCGGCGGATCCGGCGAGGCCGTCGGATCCGGCGAGGCGGACGGGGTTGCGGTGGGGGCCGGGGTCGGGACTGGACCTCCCGGCGTGGTCACGGAAGCGCTCGCCGCCGGGCCCGCGTTGTCGGAGGTATCCACGGCCGTGGCGGTGTACGTGTAGCTCGCACCAGGCTGCGCGGCAGTGTCGGTCCAGGAGGTCGCCGACGCGGCCGTCGTGGCAACCTGCAACCCGTCGCGAGAGATCCGGTAGGAGGCCAGGGCGACGTTGTCACTCGCCGGAGTCCAGACGAGCTGCACCGACGGGGTGGTGGTCGCGGTCGCGGTCAGCGATCCGGGCGCGGACGGCGCCACCGACTCTCGAACCCGCACGACCACACCGGCCGAGGAGACCGACATCGTCGTGAAGGAGATCCCGGATACCGGGTCCGTCATCGTCCGGCCGACCAGCAGCGGGGCGTCGCTGAGATCCGTGGTGGAGGGCGTGGTGTCGAGGAGCTCCGTGCCCTTCGGGCTGTTGGTCGGGCTGGCCGTGCCAAGGCCGACGCGGATCGTGACGCCGGTCACCGCGGGTGAGCCGACTGCGTAGTTGTCGAATGACCCGTACGGGGTGCGGATATCGAGATCGAAGAGGGTGCCGTCACCGCGCGGCACCCGGACGAGCTTGACGCCGGCCGGGCCGAAGTACGGGGTGATCGTGTAGGTATTGCCCGGCCCGCCGACGACCTTCTCGGACGCCTCGAGCCAGCCCAGCTCACCAAGCTGCGAACCGTGGTTGTGGCGCAGGGCGTTGCCCATCGTGGAGAACGGATCGGCGTACGTCCGGGTCGTGCAGTTGGCGGCCTCGGCGATCGTGACGCGGGTGCCGTTGACCGTGCAGTTCCGGGCGTTCGCATGGCCCAGGCCCAGGTTGTGGCCGAGCTCGTGGGTCATGACATGCACGCTGATCGTGCCGTTGTAGTACGAGAACCTGCCGGGAACGTAGGCGAGACCCGCGAAGGCGCACTGGCTCGTGTTCGGCCAGATGAACATCACGTTGGTGTAGGCGTTGAGGTTCACCCCCGCCGCGGTCGCCGCGTTCCAGCCCAGGTTGTGCCAGGTCTGCCAGTCGCAGCCGGTGGTGGCGGCGTTGATCGTGTACCACCCGAAGACCGCGCCGGTCACCGTCATGCGGCCCTTGGACTCCTCCTCGAGGAAGGTCTTTGCGCTCGAGCCGCTGCCGGTCAAGGCGGTCTGGACCGCCGCTTTCGTAAACGGCTGGGTCGCCAGGTTGGTGAAGTTGATCAGGACCACGGCGATGTTCTTGGCGACCGGCGCGGCGGCTGTGGCGGCCGCGAGGCTGGTCGTCGTCACGGTGCTGGTCGAGGTACCTGTCCCATCCAGCGCCTCCACGGTGGTGGTCTCGCCGGCGACCGGGACACGCGTGACGCGGAAGCTGCGACCGGCCCGGGATGACCCGACCCGGAGCACCTTCCCGACCCGGGTCCCGGTCACGGTGACCGTCGCGCCGCCGTAGCCGTCGGGGCCGCCGTCGGCGAACTCGAGCGGGATCATGCCGCCGGGGGTGCGGAGCAGGTAGTCCTCGCGCTCACGGCCGGTGCTGAACTCGTCGACGTGGACGGCCTCAAGGACGCCGGACAGGGTCTCCTGGGTCGCGCCGCCGGGGGTCGCCGCCGCGACGGGTGCCACGAACGTCGCGGCAAGGAGGATGGCAGCGAGGGTCTGCACGGACGAGCGCATCGGACTCCGGAGGCTCCACAGGAGTGCTGCCCGGTCTGCTGCCGGGCCCGTCCGAAGCATCGGGCGCCGGGGTTCGCCGGAGCATCGCCCAGGGGTTCCGGATGGAGGCCGCCGATGGTCCCGGTGTCGTGTGGGTTGGCACCGTACGGGGCCGTTCCCGTTGGGTCTGGTGCGCACGGGGGTTCCGGCATACCTACTGGTCGCAGCCTGGGCGCCCTCGGCGGACGGGCGTGAGTCGCACAGCCTGGGGCGCGGCGGGACTGGGGCGCGGCACAGCCTGGGGCGCGGCGGGACCGGGGCGCGGCGGGACCGGGGCGCGGCGGGAGCCGCGCCAGCCCTACTCCAGGTAGTCCTTGAGCTTCCGGCTCCGGGACGGGTGGCGGAGCTTCCGGAGCGCCTTGGCCTCGATCTGGCGGATCCGCTCGCGGGTGACGTTGAACTCCTTGCCCACATCCTCCAGGGTCCGGGCACGCCCGTCCTCGAGGCCGAACCGGAGCTGCAGCACCCGCCGCTCCCGGCCGGTCAGGGAATCCAGCACTGCCTCTACCTGCTCCTTGAGCAGTTGGTGGGACGCGGCTTCAGCCGGGGCCAGGGCGCCGCGATCCTCGATGAAGTCACCGAGGTGGGAGTCCTCCTCCTCGCCGATCGGTGTCTCCAGCGAGACCGGCTCCTGGGACACCTTCATGATCTCGCGGACCTTCTCGGGCGTGACCACGACCTCCTGGCCCTTGGACATCGCCTCCGCGATCTCCTCGACGGTGGGCTCGCGCCCGAGCTCCTGGAGCAGTTGCCGAGAGACGCGGATGAGCCGGTTGATGGTCTCCACCATGTGGACCGGGATGCGGATCGTCCGCGCCTGGTCCGCGATGGCGCGGGTGATGGCCTGCCGGATCCACCAGGTGGCGTACGTGGAGAACTTGAAGCCCTTCTCGAAGTCGAACTTCTCGACCGCCCGGATCAGCCCGATGTTCCCCTCCTGGATGAGGTCCAGGAACGACATCCCGCGCCCGATGTACTTCTTCGCGATCGACACGACGAGCCGCAGGTTGGCCGAGGTCAGCTGCTCCCGCGCGTCCCGCCCGATCTTGACGATGTCGCCCTTCCGGTCGCGCATCTTGGTCTGCGGCGGGACTTCGGGGTCGAAACCCAGCCGGCGCAGCAGGTCGGAATCGTTGCCCGCCTCGATCCAGCGCTGGAGCGCAGGGAACGCGACCACGTCCCGCGACCAGTTGTAGATGGCCCGCAGCCCCACGTTGTCCCGCGAGTCGAGGTCTCCGTTGTGGACGGACAGGAACGACCAATCGAAGATGGCGATGAAGGCCTCGGCCGTGGGTGCGGTGTTGTAGCCGGCGATCAGGGCTCTCGCCGCCTTGAGCAGCGCGGTCGTCCCTTCGGACTGCGCGTCCCTGCCGGCTTTCACCAGGTGGAAGTCCGGCGACGCCACCAGGAGGTCCGCGGCCCCCTCCCAGCCGATGGCGTCCGCCACCATCTTGTGGCTCTCTGGGCCGTACGGCAGCCGGTGCTGGGGCTTGGTGGTCCGGGTCTTGCGCTCGGTGTCGTGCAGGGTCCACTCGTGGAGCGAGACGACCGCCTTCCACGGCTCCACGATGATCTGCTCGCCCAACTCGATCGCCTTCGCCAGGACGACCTCCTCCTCCGCTGTCAGGAGGGCGACCTTCCCGATCTCCTTGAGGTACATGCGGACCGGGTCGTCGATCCCGATCATGTCCGCGGCGAGCGCGTCGGCTTCGGCCGCCTCGGCCTCCAGCTCCTCGGTGGACGGCTCTTCCACCTCGGCCGCCGACAGCTTCTCGGGGGCGTCCATGTCGGCGGGGACCGGCACGCCCTCGGCGGCCTCCTCCGCGACGATCTCCACGCTCAGCACGGTGGTGTCGGGCTCCGCGTCCTCATCGCCGAGGTCCAGGTCCTCGTCCTCGGGATCCTGGTCATCGTCCCCGTCCACGTCGGACACGGGCACCGCTGCGGCGCCCTTCCTGGGCCGCATCGTGGCCAGCTTCACTTCCTCCACGTCGCGCCTGCTGCGGCGGGGGCGCGCGGCGAGCACGGCTTCGATGAGCTGGTTGTCCTCGGGGTTGGCCATTGGCGCTGGTCCTCCAGGCGGAGCGGGCGGTGCGGTCGGGACGCTGGGTGAGTCGTGGTCGGGTTGGCGGCGGGTCAGGTGACGCCTGACCTGGCGAGGAGCCGGGTCTGGTCCCGTCGACGGTCCAAGGACCGGCGTTGCTCGTTGAGGAGACGCCGCTCGAGCGTCAGCCGCTCCACGAGGTCGCGGTCCCCGTCACGCTCGGCCTCCGCGGTCGCGTCCCGGTTGTACCCGCTCCGATCGTGCCATTCGGCATCGTCGAGCTCCAGCATCAGCCGTTCGATCTCGTAGGCGAGCGAGCGATCCCCGAGGTCCCGGGGGTTGGGACCGGGCCGCGAGATCAGCGCCTGGCCCAGCGCCCGGCTCTCTTCGTCGAGCGCGTCGAGGATCGAGACGAGGGAGAAGGCGGGCCGCACGCCATGGTCGTCGCGCGCGCGGGCCAGCACGACCGCCCGGTACAGCTCCCGGGCGAGCTGGGACGGCAGCCGGTCCGGGCTCAGGCCGTCCAGCACGGCGTCGTGCGTCTCTGGCACCAGCAGCACGAGGCGCAGCACCTCCTGCTCGGTCCGCGAGACGGCACGGAGAATCTCGGTCACCGGGAGGGCGTCCGGCGCGCGGGTCACGGCCGCGGCGGTGAACCGGTCACTGCCCGCGCGCCCGCCGCGGCCATCCCGCCCATCGCCCGGCCGCCCGTCCCGCCGGCGCATCGCCTCCAGCAGCGTCCGCTCCTCCACCCCGCTCACCTGGCGCACCCGGCCCAGGTAGGCGTCGCGCAGCACCGGGTTCGGCAGGTTCCGGATGATCGGCAGGACCGCGTCCACGAACCGGGCCTGGCCTCCCGGCGTGCGCAGGTCGTGCGCCCGCGCATGGACGTCGATCAGGTGGTCCACGATCGGCCGCGCTGTGCGGACGTCCTCGCGCCATCGGTCGGGCTCGTCCCGCATGACCTCGTCGGGATCGCGGCCCTCGGGCAGGCGGACCACGCGGACATCGTCCAGCTCCACCCCGGACTCGTCGCCGGCCATCTGGCGAATCAGCTCCTCGAGGGCCGTTGCCCCAATGGTCCCTGCCTTCTCACCCGCCGCATCGACGTCGTACGCCAGCGCGATCCGCTTCGCATAGCGCGTGATCAGCGCCACCTGGTGCGGCGTCAGCGCGGTGCCGAGACTGGCGACCACGTTCTCGAACCCCGCCTGGTGCGCCATCAGGGCGTCGGTGTACCCCTCCACAATCACGGCCTGGCCTGTCTTGCGGATCGCCGACTTCGCCCGATCCACGAGGTAGAGGGTCCGGCTCTTGTCGAACAGCGGGGTCGCGGGCGAGTTCAGGTACTTGGGGCCGCGGTCGACGCCGTCCTCGCCCTCCTTGCCCAGGATCCGTCCGCCCAGGCCGACCGGGTGGCCGTTCGCGTCACGGATCGGGAAGATCACCCGCTCCCGGAACCGGTCGTACGTGCCGCCGCCGCGCTGGCGCGGGCTGGCCAGGCCGACCTCCAGCAGCTCCCCCTGGGTCACCTGGCGCCTGGCCGCGAGCTTGCGGGCCAGCGTGTCCCAGCCACCGGGTGCCCAACCCAGCTGGTGCTTCGCGATCGTCTCGTCCGTGAAGCCGCGTCCGCGCAGGTAGGCCAGGGCGGCTTCGCCGGTCCTGGAGCCCGTCAGCACAGCGTGATAGAAGGCGATCGCGCCCTCCAGCACCTCGCGCAGGCGGGCATGGTGCGCGTCCTCGCGCTTCGTCCGTTCGTCAAGCTCCACGCCGGCGCGCCCTGCCAGCTGCTTGAGCGCCTCAGGGAACGCGAGCGAGTCCCGCTCCATGACGAAGGTGAAGATGTCGCCGTGCTTGCCGCAGCCGAAGCAGTGCCACGTGTCGCGGACCGGCGTCACGACGAAGCTGGGCGTCTTCTCGCCGTGGAACGGGCACAGCCCCTTGAGGGTGGTCCCCGCCTTCTTCAGCTGGACCGTTTCCCCCACCACGTCGGCGACGGGGAGGCGGCCCTTGATCTCGGCAACGACGCCGACGGCCAATGCTGCTCCTGTCCCCGATGGCGATCGGGGTCTCCGGCGGACATGAGAGCGGACCTGTCAAGTCTTGACAGGTCGCCACGGGCCGAGGGTATCGCGGGTCAGGGAGCCTTGACAAGATTCGCTGTCAAGAGCCGTTGCGCGCCGCGGAGGTCACAGGAGATGGCACGCCCTACCCTGGCAAGAGGTCCTTCATCTGTCCGGCGAGGAAGGCAGCGGCGCGCCGCGGGTGCAGGCGATAGAACCTGTCCAGCATCGTCGCGTCGCTGCCGACCAGGACACGGAACTCGTTCTGCTCCATTCCGTCGAGGATGATCCGCGCGGCCTTGTCCGCCGCGAGCGTCTTGTGCTGCCTGCCCCCGGCGACCGCCGGCACCGCCACGCCGGAGTTCACCGTGATGTTCGTCGCGACCGCACCCGGGAACACGACGGTGACCCGGACGGACGTGCCGGCGAGCTCCGAGTGGAGCCCCTCGGTGAGCAGCTTGACGGCCGCCTTGGACGCCCCGTAGGCGGTCTGGCCCGGCACCGGCATGAAGCCGCCCATGCTCGAGATGTTGACGATGTGCGCCTCCGGCCGCTTGAGCAGCCACGGGAGGAACGTCTTGGTCATGTACAGCGTGCCGCGGAAGTTCACGTCGAACACGCGGTCGATCGCCGCGTAGTCCAGGTCGTTCAGGCGCACGAACGGCTGGATGATCCCGGCGCAGTTGATGATCCCGTCCACGGCGCCGAAGCGGTCCACGACCGCCAGCGGCAGCGCCTCGACCGCGGCCCGGTCCGTGATGTTCACGGTGTACGTGGCGATGGCGTCCCGCGCACCAGGCGCCAGGGATTCCGTCTCCGCCAACGTCGCCTCGTTGATGTCCACCGCGGCGACCCGCGCGCCTCGTCGGAGCAGCTCGAGGGCGATCTCCCGCCCCATGCCGCTCCCCGCGCCGGTGACGGCCACGACCTTGTCGACTGGGTTCACGCCTTTCTCCCGTCTCTGCCTGGCTACGAGTCCCGCCGGATACGGTCACTGCCGCGCCCGCGGCCCACGGCGATCGGTCCACGCCTACTATCTCGCGTTGCGCTGCGCCTGTTCGGACGAGACCACATCGCCGACGCATCACCGCGAGGTGCAGTACGGTCTCAGGCGGAAGCTGGTGCGTCCCGCTTGTCGCCAGCTCGCCGCAAACGGAGATCATCGTGTCCAAGTACGTCCATGCCCTCGCCCTCGGCCTCGACCCGCACTGGCGCCGCCTCGACCCGGCCGTTCGGCGCTCAACGGCCGCGGATCTGGTGGCCGCCGTCCACGCCGACTCATCGGTCACCACCGAGACGTACTCGCTGATCGGGCTCAAGCCGGGCGTCGATGTGCTCGTCTGGCGGCTCGCCGACACCCTCGACGCGCTCGAAACCGAGGCGGCGCGCCTCCTCCGGAGCGGGATGGGCGCGTGGCTGACCGTGCGGGAGAGCTTCGTCGGGCTGATTCGCGACTCGCAGTACGTCGCGAAGCCGACCAGCCAGGAGCAGTCGATGTTCAGCGGCGAACGGTCGCGCTACATCATCGTGTATCCGTTCACCAAGACGGCCGAGTGGTACCTCACCTCCAAGGAGGTGCGACAGGGGTCGATGAACGAGCACATGAAGGTGGGGCACGCGTACCCGCAGGTGCGCCAGCTCCTCGCCTACTCGTTCGGTCTCGACGACCAGGACTTCGTCGTCGCCTACGAGACCGACGACCTGCCGGCGTTCTCGGCGCTGGTCCGCGACCTGCGTTCGACGGACGGGCGCCGCTCGACCGTGCGCGACACCCCGATCCTCACGGGGATCCACCGCCCCATGGAGGAGATCGTGAAGCTGCTGGGTGCGGCGGAGGTGGCGCCGGAGGGCGCGCCGTCGGGGGCCGGACACGCGGGGTGACCCTGGCCCGGCATGGCCCGGGTCATCGGCTTGAGGGGGTCGCATAGACTGATGCTCGCCGCAACGCCGGGGGGCGCCGGGTGCCGTCTGCCCCTCCCGGAGCGACTGGTCCTCTTGTGCTGACGAATGCGCTCGTGGCCGCCGTCGTGATCCTCGGCCTGAGCACCGTCCTCCTGCTGGCGCTCGGCACGCGGCCCCTGGGCTGGCGTGTCCGCCCGTTGCTGCTGGCCGCGGCTGTGCCGGCGGCTGCGGTTGCTCCGGAAGCGGCGGCGGCGGTCGTGGCCGTCACCGCGGTGGCAATGCTGCTACCGCGACGCTGGTACACGGTCGGGGCGTGGTTGTTCGCCGCGCTGCTCGTGACCGACGCGTTGTACATCGTCTACCTCGTCCGTGCCTCGATCCTGCTCGGCGAGGGACCGGCGTCGGTCGCGCTGGGCCTGGTGCTTCTGGTGCTGCAGCTCGGGGCGATCGGCTTGCTCACCGCGTCGGTGTTCGAGATGGTCGATGCCCTGTGCGGCCCAAGGCTCGACCCGGTGCTGCCGGCCGACCCGGATCGCTGGCCCGTGGTCTGCCTCCAGGTCCCCACCTACAACGAACCGGCCTCGCTCGTCATCGAGACCGTCCGGTCGCTGGTGGCCCTCGACTACCCGGACCTGCGCGTCCAGGTCATCGACAACAACACCACGGACGAGGACCTGTGGCGGCCGGTGGAGGCGGCCTGCGAGCGATGGCGTGCCGAGGGCCACCAGGTCGACTTCGTCCACCTGCCGACATGGCCCGGCTACAAGGCCGGTGCGCTGAACTGGGGCCTCGCGAACCTGGCGCCCGAGATCGAGGTGGTCGGCGTGATCGACGCGGACTACATCGTGGACCGGGACTGGCTCCGCGGGACGGTCCCGTTCTTCGGCGACCCGTCCGTTGCCTTCGTGCAGACGCCGCAGGAGTACCGCGAATGGGAGGGCTCTGCGTTCTACCGCGCGTGCCACACCGGATTCGCCTACTTCTTCAAGGTCGGGATGGTGAGCAGGGCACACCGGAACGCGATCATCTTCGCCGGCACGATGGGCCTCATCCGCAGGTCCGTCCTGGATGAGGTCGGCGGCTGGGACGAACGGATCATCACGGAGGACGCGGAGATCAGCCTGCGGGTCCTGGCCCGCGGCCACCGCAGCGTCTATGTCCCACGCGCCTACGGGCACGGGATCATGCCGCTCTCCTACGAAGCCCTCCGCAAGCAGCGATTCCGCTGGGCCTTCGGTGGCATCCAGATCCTCCGCCTTCACTGGCGATCGCTGGTCCGGCGAGGGTCCGGCCTCACGATCGGGCAGCGCTGTGACCACCTCCTGGGCGGGCTGTGGTGGTTCAACGATGCCCTGACACTCGGCTTTGCCGTGTTCGTGGGCGCCGCGGCGATGGGGGCGATCAGCGGCCACCCGTTCGTGGTCCAGCGGCTCACCGGGCTGGGCCTTGTGCTGCCGATCGCCTTCCTGGTCATGAACCTGGTGCGCTACCTGTGGGGCCTGGGGACGACCACGGGTGTCGGACCGGTGCTGGCCCTGGCCGCGCTGCGCGTCAACCTGTCGCTGTCCTGGGTGATCGCGCTCGCCTGCTTCCGCGGCCTGACCCAGGAGCGGGGCGTGTTCCTGCGGACGCCGAAGTTCGCCGGCAGCCGGTCGATCCGCGAGCTGCGCGTGGTGTGGGTCGAGACGATCCTGACGATCGCCGGGGGCACGATGCTGGTCCTGCTGGTCCTGCATGCCGGGTTCTCGCTGGCCGGGGCAATGCTGGCGATCCTCCTCGGCTGGTCCCTGCTCATCTATGGCTCGGCTGTCGGGTACGCGCTCGGAGACCCGGAGCGTGCACCGGTCGGCGAGGGCCTTCGCGAGAAGGCCCGCCTCGAGATCGCGCCGGCCATCGGCCGAATGGCGCGGTCCAGGCCGGCTCGTACCGCCGTCGCCTTCGTGGCTGCGACGATCGCCGTCGGCATCGTGATCGCCCAGGAGGCAGCCCGTCCGCCGGTCGCCGAGCTGCCGTTCCAGCAGGTCCCCCGCGGACCGATCACCGGGGCGCAGGCTTCCCCGCCGACGGTCGAACCGTCGCCGGAGCCTTCGCGGGGTCCTTCGGTCGGCACTTCGCCCGACCCGTCCGGGACGCCGGGTGGCACGGTTCCGGGCGGCAGCCCCGCTCCTGTCCCCGGAGGAGGCGGGGGGACGACGTCCGGGCCGGAAGGCCCAACCCTGGCCCCGACACCGCGCATCACGCCGTCGCCTGGACTGGGCGGTTCGCCGTCACCGGCACCGACCGCTAGCCCTCCACCTACCGCGAGCCCACCCCCTTCGCCGCCGGCGACACCCGGCCCCGGCAGGACGCCGCCGGTCCCGGTACCGACGCCGGGCGGAACGCCACCGGTCCCGGTGCCGACACCCAATCCCGCCCCGCCGGATCCGACGCTGCCCCGTCCGGCGGCGTCGCCGGGGAGGCCCTGACGAAGACGCGCCGCCGCGAAGATCCGACCGGACCGGCGGATGGCCGGCCCGGTCGGTGGTCATGTGCCGGTCATTGCACCGGTGCCAGCCCGATGTCCCCGACCGAGGTGCCGGTCCCCGGCGTCAGGGTCGCGATCAGGGGCTGGTAGCCCTCGGCCACGATGAGCAAGGGGTACGGGGTGCCGGGTACGAGCGGCGCGTTCATCGTGTACGAGCCGTCGTTGCCGGTCTCCCCGTACGCAGCCACGGCGTCCGCCGTCGCGTTCTGTGCCCAGGCCCTGACATCCGTCCCGGGCTGGAGCGCGAAGATGGCGGCTGCCGGGATCCCGTTGCCGGTCGTGGTGTCCAGGATCCGGCCCGACAGGACGACGCCGGAGGGCGGTTGCTGTTGCTGCCCGGTGGTGACCACCTCCACGAGGACCTGCCGCAGGGTGGGCCCGGCGAAGAAGGCGAGCGTGTACGAGCCCTCCGGGAACCCGTCGGCGTTGGTCAGCGAGATCGGGGCACAGTCGCCCGACGGGCCGCTCGGCCAGAGACCTGCGGTCGTGGACAGCAGCCGGTCCTGGTTGCCATCCTTCATCAGCCAGGCGAACAGGACGTCCTCGCCCTTCGTGAACCCGGACCAGGCGAGCCCGGCGGCCAGGCGGTTGGTGCCGATCGGCAGGACCCGTCGCGGATCCGCCGCCGAGCAGTCCGTGGCGTCGGGCCCCAGCCAGCCGACCAGCTCCATGCGCTGCTGACCGGTCCCGGCCACGACGTAGGGGCTCGAGCCGTACGCCCGCCCCGCACGGGCCGCCTCGATGAGCGGGAGCGCAAGCTTGGCGGGTCGCAGGAGTGAGAAACCGCCGACGTCATTGCCCTTCCCGAAGTTGGGAAGCCGTGTCGGGACGCCGACGAGCTGGCCCCTGTCGTTCGCGGCCAGCCCGCCCGAGTTCCCGTGGTAGACGATCGCGCTCGTCTTGATCCAGCTGCGGTCGCCGATCCGCTCGTCGCCCACGAAGCCTGAGACGTCGCCCTTCGCGACGGTGATGGTGTCGCCGCCGATGCTCGGGAAGCCGATGATCGTCACCGGGTCCCCAATGCGGACGGCGTCCGAATCCGCGACCTCGATGAACGGCAGGTTCAGGGTTCCAGGAGCCACCGGCGCCCCGTCCGCGGTCCGGTCGATCCGGATCACGGCGACATCGAGATAGCCGTCCGCGCCGAGGAGGCTGGCCTGGTAGGTCGGGACCGGCCTCTGGTCCTCGGCCACCGTCATCATGATCACGAGCTTCTCGACCCGCTCGAAGGACGGGTCGCCGTACTGCACGGCAAGGCCCGGCGCGTCGGGCGCTGCGACGTGCGCGTTCGTGAGGATGAGGCCGTCGGCGCTGATGATCGTCCCTGAGCCTGCCGAGTAGGCGGCCTCGAGGGGGTCGTCCGCGTTCCGGTACATCAGGATCTGGACCGTGGCTGCGATGGTATTGGCCGCGCCGATCGGGTTGGCGGACGGAGCGGGCGACGTCGGAAGGACGATCGGAGCCGCCGCCGAGGGCTGGGGTGCCGGTGTCTTCTCCACCACCGTGGTGGAGGAGCAACCGGCGAGGATCGCGGCGGCGGCCGCGAGCATCAGGATCCGCTTCATGACGCCGCCTCCACGCGAGCCGAACCGACAAACCGGTAGAACTGGTCCAGGCCGTCTTCGTGGCCGGCCGCGGGCGACTCGTAGGTGAGCCCCAGGACGCGATCGCCGGCCGGTACGTAGAGGTCCATCCCGCGCACCAGGCGCGGCACGGTGCCCGCCGGCCCGGTGGCCAGGAACGCGTAGCGGACCCGGATGCCGGAGGTCCCGGCGACGGTCACCTCGGTCGTGTCGATCGGGACGTACCCGGTCAGCAGCGCCTCCTTGACCGCCGCCTGCTGGGTCGCGACCGTCGCGAGCGGGACACCGAGGGGGTTGATCACCCTGGCCACGTACTCGAGATCCGCGGACCGCGGGTCCGTGACGATGAAGGCGAGATCCCCGGAGCCGGGCTTGACGCGCCAGCCGTCGGGGACAGCGGCGGACACCCCGCCCTGCGCGATCGTGACGGTGGCGCCCTCCGTCATGGCGCGCAGGCCCAGCGTCGCGAGGATCCCCGCGGCGGCCAGGAGCGCCACGAGGAGCGCGGAGGCGGCCTGTGGCTGCCGGATCGAGGCGGACCAGGAACCCGTGGACGTGGCGATCATTCGGCGACCCCGATCGTGGTGGCGCGGGCGATCTCGCTGCGGACGGTCCTGGTCAGGACCGCGGTGATCGCACCCGCAAGGAGGGCAGCCAGGATGAGCCCGACCCAGGGGCCGGCGAGGACCCCGAGGATGGTCGCCGTGCCGGTCGAGACGACCGTCCGGATCGTCACGTAGCTGCCGATGAGGATGGCGCCCGTGGCCACACCGGCGGCGGACCACCAGACGGGCTTCGAGCGGAGCTTCTGGCCGCTCATGAAGAACCCGATCAGGCCGCCGACTCCACCGACGGTGAGCGCCGTGAGGACGACATGGATGCTCGCGAAGCTCAGGTTCGCCCCACCGGCGTCCACGATGAGCCCCACGTTGAGGACGGTCGCGTACCCGAGTCCGGCCGCAGTGCCGTAGATGACGCCGTCCGTCGCCTCGTCGAATTCGCTGGAACCATAGACCGTGGTCCGGACGGCGGCGAAGATGATGACCGCAGGGACGAGTCCGACGGCAAGGATGTTGGCGAAAACCTGGACCGGGAGGTTCGTCCCGACCCAGCGTCCGAGCTGCAGCACGTCGCCCAGGAGAGGGACACCGACGGCGGCCGCGAGGACTGCCCCGAGGGCGAACACCCCCACGACGAGGCGTCTCGGCTCCGGCTCGACCCGATCCTCGCGGTAGAAGAGCGTGAGCCACACCGCTGCCGGGATCAGCGCCACGAGGAGGCCGATCACGAACAGCGGAGCGCCGGCGAGATCCTGCCCGGCGAACGTGCTGACGAGCGTGGCGACGACGACCAGGGCCAGGAGGGCCCCGATGGCGATCAGCTGGGTGCGCCAGACATGCGGCCGCTCGCGGGTGGCGAGGGCGAAGTGGTGCTCGCACAGCGCGTAGTTGCCCATCCTGTGGGTGGCGGGCTGTTCGCAGACCCGGCAGGGCGTGGCGGTCAGGTCGGGCATCGGTCCCCTCGGCACTCCGGTGGCGATCGTTGTGGGCGGATCGTTTTCGCGGACCGGCCGCACAGGTGGGACAGCGTATACGGTTGCGGCTTATCTGCAAGCCCCCAGTGCGAGTTGCCACGACGGCCAGCGAACCTGTCCGAGCCAGGCGGCCAGCGACTCGGTCACCCTCGGGTGCAGGGCACCAGGGGCGGCGACCGGGCCCGATGCCCCGGGGCAGCCGGCCGGCAGGCGCCGACGGACCCTCGGCCGGGCGGGCGCTCGACGAGCCCGGCGGGCGCTCGACGAGCCCGGCGGGCGCTCGACGAGCCCGGAAGCCCAACCCGATCGGGAGCCAGCCGCCGGTCGGGGGCCGGAGGGGCAGGCGGTGCGGCGATAGTGGCTGGCGGATGCCCGCCTGGTGGGCACCCGCCAGCACCCGGGGAGTCCGGCTGCCCGCGGCGCGTGCCATTTGCCCGCGTGCCCGGCGTCCGGGCCGGCCGAGGTCGCCGGGGGCCGCTCCTGGCGCCTCCGGCCGGGCGGTGTCCGGTGGGCCGCGGTGGGCCGCGGTGGCCAGCGCCCGCCCCATGGTCATCTGGCAGGGGCGCCACATCTTGGGCGGGCCGGCGATCGTCGCGCCGGGCACGGACCGCCGGCGCCTCGTACGACGCCCTGATGATCCCGCGTCGGGGCGGCGGGTCGAACGGACCAACCGCGAGGAATCCGGACCGGCCGGCACTGGCACCCCGGCGGTCCCCACGCGAGACTGTGCCCGGAGTCGCCCATGTCGTTGCCCAGTCCGCCGGACGTCGCGCCCGTGCCGTCGATCCTCGCCACTCCCCTCCCCGACGGCAGCGTGCGCTGCGGCGTGTGCGCGCACCGGTGCCTGGTGCGGCCGGGTCGACGGGGGATCTGCGGCGTCCGGGAGAACCGGGGCGGACGCCTGCTGACCAGCGCGTACGGCGCCGTCGTCACGGCCCGCGCGGACCCAATCGAGAAGAAGCCGCTGTTCCACGTCGACCCGGGGTCCATCGCGTGGTCGATCGCCACGCCCGGCTGTCCCTTCCACTGCACCTTCTGCCAGAACTGGGAGATCGCCCAGGGCCCGAGGCTGGGGCTCGACCTGCCGACGAAGCCGATGCCCCCGGCGGGCGTCGTGACCGAGGCGCTCCGCGCGGGCGCCCGCTCGATCGCTTACACCTACGTAGAGCCCACGGTGTTCCTGGAGTACGCGCTCGACACGGGACGCCTGGCGCGCGAGGCCGGCCTGCGAAACCTGTTCATCACGGACGGCTACGCCACGCCCGAGGCCGTGGCACTGCTGGCCGGCGTCCTGGACGCCGCCAACGTGGACCTCAAGTCGTTCGACGACGCGTTCTACCGCCGCCTGTGCGGCGCCCGCCTCGCACCCGTGCTGGAGGCGATCGAGGCGATGCACCGGGCGGGGATCTGGCTGGAGGTCACGACCCTCGTCATTCCGGGTCACAACGACGGTGACGCGGAGCTGCGGGCGCTCACCCGATGGCTCATCGAAACCCTCGGGCCATCGGTCCCGTGGCACGTCAGCCGGTTCTTCCCCGCCCACCGGATGCGTGACACCCCATCGACCCCGGACGCGACTCTGCTCGGGGCGGCCGCGATCGGGCGGGAGGCGGGCCTCCGCTTCGTATACGTCGGCAACGCTCCGCATCTCGGCCTCGAGGACACGACCTGCCCGGGGTGCGGCCGCCTGCTCATCGAGCGCGCGGGCTACCGTGCACGCTCGCACCTCACGAGGCAGGGGGCGTGCCCGGGGTGCGGCCGGCCGCTCGAGGGCCTGGCGCTGGGGGCGACGTGATGCGCACCAGTGAGCCGTGCGGGGCCAGGACGGGCACGACCAGGTCGCCGGCGGTCGCGGGCATGTTCTACCCGGCCCGGGCCGCCGCGCTGCGGGTCCTGGTCGACGCGCTCCTCGCCGAGGCGGCGGGCTTCGCGGTTGCCGCGGGCGGCCCGGAGACACCGGGCATCGGTCCTCCCGCGGGCATCCTGGTGCCGCACGCCGGGCTCGTCTACTCCGGCGCGACCGCGGCCGCCGCGTGGAGGCTGTTCGCCCGTCTGCCGGCACCGGACGAGGCGCCACCAGGGACCCCGGCCTCGACCGTTGTCATCCTGGGGACCAACCACAGGGCGGGGTGGCTCGAGGGCGTCGCTGTCTGGGACGAGGGCCGCTGGCGGACACCCCTGGGCGAGGTCGAGGTCGAAGCTGCGCTGGCGGCCGAGATCGTCGGCCTGGGCGCCCCGTTCCTGGTGGACCTCGGGGCCCACACCGGCGAGCACTCGATCGAGGTCCAGCTGCCGATCCTTCGAGCGGTCGCCCCGGACGCGGCGATCGTGCCGCTGTCGGTGGCGACCGGATCGGGACGTCCTGCGCTGGAGGCCGGCCGGCGGCTCGGAGAGCTGATCGCGCGGCACCGGGCGGCGGGGCGGTCGGTCGTCGTCGCGATCAGCTCGGACATGGCGCACTACCCGGCCGCCGCGGCCTGCGAGCGGGCGACGGCCGCGCTCCTCCCGGCCATCCTCGCGCTGGACGCGGCCGCCCTCGCCCGGGAGGAGCGCTCCCTCCGGGGCGCCGGCATCCCGGGCCTCGGGTGTGGAATGTGCGGGATCGAGCCGGCCGTGCTCGGGCTCGCGGCGCTTGCAGCGATGGGCGCCACTTCGAGCGCGACGCTTGCCGCCTCGACCTCGGCCGATGCCGGCGGTTCGCCCGATCGGACGGTCGGCTACCTGGCGGTCCGCTTCGACCCCTGACGGCGGGCATCCCCCGACGATGGCCGCCGACGGAAGCCTCGGACCCTGCGAACGCGCACCCCCAGCCTGCGCGACCGGCGTGCGCGGCACCCCGCCCGCGGGTACGCTCCCGCAACGCGTTTCCGCCTCCGCCCATGGAGCCAGCACCGCATGCCCGACACGTTCTCCTGATCCCGTCATGACGGCACGCGAACGCACGCTCGCCGCCATCGTCGACACGTTCGTGCCCGCGGCCGAGGGGCTCCCATCGGCAAGCGAGCTCGGCGTCCACACGCGCCTGCTCGAGGAGGTGGCCGCGCTCGGCCGGCCCTCCCTGCAAGGCGAGCTGGACCTCCTGCTGCGCATCGCCGGGACCTGGCTGGGCGGCCTCCTGCTGGCCGGGCGGCCAAGATCGTTCGCCTCGCTGGACCAGGCGACGCGCGAGGCCGCGATGCGACGCCTGGCCGAGAGCCCGATCCCGCTCAAGCGGACGGCGTTCCAGGACCTCAAGCGCCTGACGCTGCTGCTCGCGTACGGCATGGAGGATTCGCCGTGGCGGGCGCAAACCGGGTTCGTCCCCCCGGTGCCGGATGTGGCGAGCCCGAGCCGGGTCAACGTGCGCACGCCGCGCGCCGGCGAGGTCGTGGACGCCGACGTCGTGGTGATCGGGTCCGGCGCGGGCGGCGGGGTGGCGGCGTCGATCCTTGCGGCGGCCGGCAAGAAGGTCGTGGTCCTGGAGCGGGCCGCGATGGTGACCGAAGACCGCTTCGGCGGGCCGGAGCTGGACGGCCTCGGCGCGCTGTTCCTGGATCGCGGGCTCGCCGCGACCACCGACCGCTGGATCTCCATCCGGGCCGGGTCCGCGGTGGGTGGCGGGACGGTCATCAACTGGAGTTCGTCGCTGCGGGCGCCGGCCGAGGTCCGCGAGGAGTGGCGGGCGGCGGGCATCGGCGACGACCTGGACGAGCACTACGCCGCGATCGAGGCGGAGACCAACGTCAACCTCGACGAGAGCCTCCCGAACGGGCCGAACGCGAAGCTCGCAGCGGGGCTGGACGCCCTGGGCCTGCCGCACGCCGTCATCCCGCGCGGCGTCCGCGGCTGCACCGACTGCGGGCCGTGTGCGGTGGGCTGTCGGAACGGCGCCAAGCAGTCGTCCCTGCGCACCACGCTCGCCTCCGCCTGTGCGAACGGCGCCGAGATCCTTGACCGGTCTGATGTCCGCCGGATCCTGCTGGAAGGCGGCCGGGCGGCCGGGGTGGTGGCTCGGGTCCCAGGCGGTGAGGTGACGGTGCGCGCACCGCTCGTCGCCCTCGCCGGGGGTTCGATCCTCTCTCCCGCCGTCCTGCTGCGCTCCGGGATCGCAACGGCCACGGCCGGACGCGGCCTCCACATCCACCCGGTGGCGGCCGTGGCCGGGATCTACGACGAATCGCTGCAGCCCTGGTCAGGCGTGCCCCAGAGCGTCATGAGCGACGCGTTCGGCGAGATCGACGGGGGCTGGGGCTTTCGCATGGAGGCGGCCCCCACCCACCCTGGGCTCATCGCCACGGGCTTCCCGTGGTGGGACAGCGCGAGCCATCGGGAGCTGATGACGCAGTGCGACGGGATCGCCGCGTTCCTCTCGCTCGTGCGGGATCGGACAGAGGGGCGGATCTCGCTGGCGCGGGACGGCGGGATCTCCGTCGCGTACGCGCCCGGCCGCGAGGACCAGGCGCTGCTGCGGCGCGCGTCCCTGGAGATGGCGAAAGTCCATAGGGCCGCCGGGGCAAAGCGAATCATCCCGCTGGTCACGCCGCCGCACGACTGGCACGACGGCCGGCCGTTTGAGCCGTGGCTGGATGCGCTGACCGCGCGGCCGATCGCCGCCAACCGGATCCTGCTGTTCACGGCACACCAGATGTCGTCGTGCCGGATCGGGACGGATGCGCGGAGCTCCGTGGCGGGACCGGACGGGCAGGTCCATGGGGTGCCGGGGCTCTACGTGACCGACGCGTCCGCCATGCCGACGGCGACGGGCGTGAATCCGGTGCTCTCGCTGATGGCGCTGGCGCGGCGGACCGCGCTGGGGATGGCCGCGCGGTAGGTCCCGGGTGAGGTCACGCTCCGCGGCGGTCCAGGCCGGTTCGGACCCTCGCCCCTGGCTGACCCGACCCCCGGTGTTGTCTCACGCACCACGAAATCGAGCCAGGAAGGGGTCCGGGCGCCATCTTGCCCTGCTTCGTGGCCTCCAGGACGACAGAACTGGTCCGAACGAGGGCGAAGAGGCCTCCGATGGCCCTCTCAGCCTGATTCGTGGCGCACCAGACAACACGGTCCGACAGGTTGCCCCGGGCGGCCGGGCCGGTCGGCACGCGGCCCGAGTGGTGCGGTGCGAACACGGATTTGCCGTCCAGCGACACATGCCCGCCGACACCGTCCGACCCTCACAGCTGTCCCGGGGGTGTGCGACAGATTTGTAGGTGACCGGGGTCAGGCCGCGCTCGTCTGAGTGTGGAGCCGCGTCCAGACGTCATCCCAGCGGCCGCTGGCCCCCTCGCAGCGGAGGCTGACGATGGCCGAGGCGCCGCGTACGGTCCAGGTGCAGCTCGACGGTGAGCGAGATCGGGACGGCGATAGACTCCACGGCGAGCCCCTTCGTGTGCTGGTTCTGAACACCTCCAGCGTACGGACAGGGCTCACCTCCTGTCCGACCACCCAGCACAGACGTCTGGATGCTTACTCGCCCGACCCTCACGGTTGACGGCGCGGCCGATCACGGGCATCGTTCACCCGTGGCGTCCTTGCGGCTCTCCTGCGCGTGTCCCTGGCGGCGATGACGCCGCCGGTGCTCGCCGTGCCTCGCGCCCCGCGCGCCTGAGCCCGAGCCCACGACCGGGCCTCCGTCCCGTTCGCTCCCCAGCGAGCCCCGGACGGCCCCGCGCCTCACGCCGCCACAGCCAAGCGCCCCCTCGGTCCGTCCCCGACCGCCCGCAGGTCCCCGCCCCGACCTTCCCACCCGGTGTCGCTCATGTCATCCCGCACCCACGCCAATCCCGGCCCGCCCGTCAGCACGCTGGGGGAGCTCGCCGCCCACATCGCCGCGGACGAGGCTGTCGCCTTCGATACGCTGCCGGACCGCGACCTCGTCGCCGGCCTGGCAGACCGCATCGTTTCGCTCCTGTTCCCGGACGGCCGCGGCCGACCACGCACCGCCGCCCAGGTCCAGGATGAGTTCGACGCGCTGCACGCGGCGTTCGTGCCCGTCCTGCGCCCCCTGGAGGGCGTGCTCCCGGACAGCCCGCATGCCCTGTGCGACCAGTTTCTGGACCAGCTCCCCGCCATCCACAACGCCCTGAGCCTGGACGCAGCCGCCATCGAGGCGGGCGACCCTGCCGCTCACGGCCCGGCCGAGGTGGTCCTGGCCTACCCCGGTTTCGCCGCCCTCGCGTTCCACCGCATCGCCCACGCGCTGCACCTGGCCGGCATCCCGCTGGTTCCGCGGATGATCTCGGAGATCGCCCACGGCCGGACGGGCATCGACATCCACCCGGGCGCCACCATCGGCCGCGCCTGCTGCATCGACCACGGCACCGGCCTCGTCATCGGCGAGACGGCCGTGATCGGCGACAACGTGAAGCTCTACCAGGGCGTGACGCTGGGCGCGCTCTCGGTCACCAAGGATGGGGCCGGGAGCAAGCGCCACCCGACCATCGGGGACCGCGTGGTCATCTACGCGAACGCCACCGTCCTCGGCGGGGACACGATCGTGGGCCACGACTCCGTCATCGGCGGCAACGTCTGGCTGACGCACTCGGTCCAGCCCTATTCGCTCGTGTACCACCAGAGCCAGGTCCGCGTCCGCAGCGTGGCGGACGCGCTGGAACCTCTCGACTTCGTCATCTAGCCCACGCCCAAGAGCCAGGAGCCGTCTCGCATGATCTTCTCGTCCGTCCTCGAGGCCATCGGAAACACCGCGCACATCCGCATCAACCGCCTGTTCGACGCGCGCGTCAGCGTCTGGGCCAAGCAGGAGCGGCAGAACCCGGGCGGCAGCATCAAGGACCGCATCGCCCTCTCGATGATCGAGGATGCCGAGGCCCGCGGGATCCTCGGCCCGGACTCGGTCATCGTCGAGCCCACCTCCGGCAACACCGGCATCGGCCTCGCGCTCGCGGCCGCCGTCAAGGGCTACCGCCTGATCCTCGTCATGCCCGACTCGTTCAGCGTGGAGCGGCGCAAGCTGATGCTGGCGTACGGCGCGGAGCTGGATCTCACGCCGCGCGAGGTCGGCATGAAGGGCTCGATCGCCCGCGCCCGCGAGATCGTGGAGCAGACGCCCGGCGCCTGGATGCCGATGCAGTTCGACAACCCGGCCAACGTGGATGTCCACCGCCGCACGACCGCCGAGGAGATCGCCCGGGACTTCCCGGACGGCCTGGACTACATCGTGACCGGCGTCGGGACCGGCGGGCACATCACCGGCGTCGCCGAGGTGCTCAAGCCCCGCTGGCCGGACCTGAAGGTGTACGCGGTGGAGCCCACGCTCTCCCCCGTGCTCTCAGGCGGGACGCACAGCCCGCACCCGATCCAGGGGATCGGGGCCGGGTTCATCCCGGGCGTGATGCGGCTGGAGCTGCTGGACGGCATTCTGCAGGTGGCGCCGGAGGACGCGATGACCTTCGCGCGCCGGTCCGCCCGGGAGGAGGGACTGCTCGTGGGCGTCTCGTCCGGGGCGGCGCTGGCCGCGGTCGCGCAACTGCTACCCCAGGTCCCGGATGGCTCGCGGATCCTCACCTTCACGTACGACACGGGCGAGCGGTACCTCTCGGTGGAGGCGCTCTTCGGGTAGGCGCGACCCCTGACTTCTGGGGGGCCAGCCCCCCACCCACCGGGCGATGACGACCGGCCGCGCGGATTGCCGATGATCTCGTGGCCGGTGCGTCCGGTCGTCAGGTGCATCGGAGACAGCGTACGTTGAATGCCCACACCATCCCGGAGCCGGCTGGCTGGGAAGATCCCCTCACCGGCCTGGAAGGCCCGGACCTGTGGCGGCGCGTGCTCGTGGCCGAGGTGTCGCGTTCCGCCAGGTACGCCCGCGAGCTCACGGTCGTCGTGGTCGAGATCGAGGGCGTGCTGGAGATGGGCGACCTGTGGGGCATCGAGGTCGCCCGTCACTCGCTCCACGAGCTCGGCCAATGCCTGCGCCGACTGACGCGAACCAGCGACTACTGCACCCGGATCGGGCTGACGCGGTTCGGCGTGATCCTGACCGAGACCGACGAGATCGATGCGATCAACTTCGTGGAGCGCGTCCGCGAGGAGGCGCCCGCGAGGCTGCCTCGCTCGGGCGAGGGCGTGCGGCTGGCGTTCGGATGGGCGAACCCGAAGGCGGGTGAGTCGGCGAACGCGGTGGCGCGGCGCGCCGACCAACGGCTGATGCAGGAGCTGCTCCGCCGGTAGACCCGGTAGCGAACCAGGACAGCCAAGGGCCGCCCGGTTCGGCGCGCGATCAGTGCGAGGCGATGCGCTCGACCAGGCTTCGCCCCGTCGGCGGCACACCGGTGCGCGCGGCCTGCTCGTCCAGCCGGCCGATGGCCCATTGCGAGTACCGGACGCCCAGCCAGCGGAACGGCTCGATCTCCCAGTCCGGCGACCGGTGGTTGACCAGCGGCAGCTCGGTGAGCCGGCTGGACGTCCCGGTGATGAGATCGGCCAGGACGCGCCCGCCGAGGTTGGTCGTGGACACGCCGTGCCCGATGTACCCCCGGGAGGTGGCGATGCCGGACGCCGGATCGAACGACATCGTGGGATGCCAGTCGCGCGGCATCCCCAGCGGCCCGCCCCACGCGTGCGTGAACCGCACGTCGCCCAGCACCGGGAACCACTCGCGGACGAACGCCCTGAGCCGCTCGTGCGTGGGCCCGTGGAGGTCGTACTCGCGACGGATCGGCGAGCCGAAGCGGTACGGGGCCCCGCGCCCGCCGAACAGGATCCGGCCGTCCTCCGTCCGCGAGAGGTAGTCAATCGACATCCGGGTCGAAGCCACGACCTCCCTGTTCGCCCAGCCGATCTCCGCCCACTGGGCGTCCGACACCGGCTCCGTGAGCACGATCAGCGACCACAGCGGCAGCAGCTGGCGATGAAGGGCGGGCAGCTCGGCAAGGTAGGCCTCGCCTGCCAGGACGATGACGGGAGCCCGGACGTCGCCGCGGGGCGTGACCAGCGTGGCGCGGCCGGTCGCGTCCTTCGACCGGAAGCCCGTCACGGGGGTCCGCTCCGCGATCGTGACCCCGTCCTCCTCCACGCGCCGCGCCAGCCCGCGCACCAGCCGGCCGGGGTGGATCACGGCGGCGTCCTCGGACGCGAGGGCCCGGATGGCGCCCGCGACCCGGATCCGCTCGGAGAGCTTCGACGCATCGAGCAGGCGGTAGCGGTCGCCGAAGCCGAACCGCGCGTACTCCTCCAGCGACGCCTCCAGGGCGGGGATCCCCTCCGGCCCGCGGGCCAGAATCAGCTCGCCGCCCTTGTGGAAGCCGGCATCGATGCCCGCCTCCGCGCAGGCGCGGCCCACCTCGTCCACCGCGTCGTAGGTCGCCTGCTGCATCGCACAGGCGGCGTCCGTCCCGTGGAGCTTCGCCAGGCGGCTCATCGAGATGTTCAGGTCCGGCGCGCACCAGGCACCGTTCCGGCCGGACGCCCCGAAACCGGCGATCTCGCGCTCGACCACCACGATCCTCAGCGAGGGGTCCCGGCGCCGCAGGTAGAACGCCGTCCAGAGCCCGGTCAGGCCGGCGCCCAGGATCGCCACGTCGGCGTCCGTGGTGTCGTCGATCGGGGGGCGGGGGGCGAGGTCGTCGCGGGCGTCGTCGAGCCAGAAGGGCACGGATGCGTGGTTGCTCACGACGCCGATCCTAACCGGCCGCGCGTCTCCGGGCACACCCGTCCCGGCCGGGGCAACGGGCTGCCCGCCACGCGATGGCGTCGCCCGGGGTAGGGTTGTCCCGTCCATCGAAGCCCGAGGTACGCCGCCATGTCCGCCCCGACCACCCTCGCCGAGCTGTTCCGCTCGCTCGGGCTCTCCCTCACCGTCCGCTCGGCCGCGGACGAGGACGAGGACGAGGCGTGGGCCTGCACGCTGACCCGGCCGGATGGCGCCATCCACGAGATCGAGTCCGTCACCTTCTTCGACGTCGACCCGGACACGGGCGAGGAGTGGGTCGTCGAACCCACCCCGTCGCGCGTGCTGAGCGTGCTCGCCGGTGGTGACGCCGAGCCCGAAGGTGACGAGGAAGAAGACAGGGACGAGGACGATGCCCTGGCGCTGGTCGACGCCGAGGCCGCCGCGCGCAGGTTCCTGGGCGACGTGGCCTACGAGACGCTGCTCCGGCTGGACGCGGAAGAACTGGAGTAGGGACCGACCGATGACCGGCGGGGACGGCGGGCGGCCACTGGACTGAGGCCGTCCGATCGGGACGGTTCAGGTCAGGGAGACGTGCATGAGCGTTCCCATCGGAGTCGACGGCTCACCGCGGGTCATGGACGGCCTGCGGGTCCTCCTGGCGACGGACGGATCGCCGGGGGCGGGCCAGGCCCTTGAGCTTCTGATGTCGAGCTTCGAGCCGATGGGCCTGGCCACCGTCGAGGTGATCTCGGTCGTTCACCAGCCGCAGGATCGTCCTGAGCGTGGGGCCGGCGCGGCCGTGCCGGCACTCATCGAACAGGTCCAGCGCGATGCTGCGGAGCGGCACGTCGCCGCGGCCACGGATCGACTTCGCGCCGAGGGGTTCGAGGCGGTCGGGATCGTCCGCGACGGGCACCCTGCCGAGACGATCATCACCCATGCTGCCACCGAGGGCCACGATCTGATCGTGCTCGGCACGCGGGGCGTGAGCGGCATGCGCCGGCAGATCATCGGGAGCGTCTCGGGCAAGGTCGCCCGGTATTCCCCCACGTCCGTCCTGGTGGTTCGGAGGTCGGGTCCGATCCGGCGGATTCTCCTCGGCTACGACGCGTCACCCGACTCCGACGAGGCGCTCGACCTCGTGGCCAGACTGCCCCTCAAGGGCGCACCGCAGGCGACCGTGTGCTCCACCTTCGACGTCGTCCAGCCGCCCAGCTCGGGCATGGCGCCCACCATGGTCGCCCAGGTTCGCACCGCGTACGGCGACAGCCTCCGCTGGGCGGGTGAAGCGGCAGATGCGATGGCCACGGACGCGGCCGAACGTCTCCGCGATCGTGGCGTCGCGGCCGCCTGCCGCACGGCCCGGGGACCCGCGCACGAACAGCTCGCGCTCATCGCCGGCGAAACGTCGGCGGATCTGCTGGTCGTGGGCTCAAGGGGCCTCTCGGCCATCCAGCGGTTCTTCCTGGGCAGCACGACCGCCGCCCTGGTGATCCACCCGCCGACGAGTGTCCTGGTCGCCCGCAGCCGGGCTGACTGACGAGGAACCCATCCGCGCGGAAGGCACGACGAGCACCGAACAGGGAGCCGTTGCCGAAACCCGGTGGGAGACCGACCCGAGAAGGAAGCCACGCACTCCCCCTCGACCGCGCGAGCCGACGACGACCAGGTCCGCGCTGACCGCGTCGGCGGCCTTGACGATCTCTCGTCCGGGGTCACCGGTCCGGATCGAAGCCTGTGCCTTCAACCCCGCCGCGGTCAGTGTCGCCACGGCGCCGGTCGCAATCCCGTGCGCCACCTCCTGCTGGGCTGCCAGGAGCGCCACGGCATGCTCCGCCGTCCAGTCGTGGTCGGGGGACAGCCAGGGCGTCACGATCGTGACGACATCAATGGTCGCGTCGCCGGCCAGGGGGAAGGCCCCAAGCGCCTGCGCCGCGGCATCGGCATGCCTGGACCCGTCGACGGCCAGGATGACCCGGCGCGGCGGGTTG
This sequence comes from uncultured Chloroflexota bacterium, assembly GCA_947085195.1. Taxonomy (GTDB): domain Bacteria; phylum Chloroflexota; class Limnocylindria; order Limnocylindrales; family CSP1-4; genus CAIXZV01. Next base: position 26,414 of record CAMTVM010000028.1, on the reverse strand, counting down.
ACCGGCCGGCGGGCGACCAGCACGGGGCAGCGCGCCAGCCCGAGGAGGGACTGGGTGACGCTCCCCAGCAGGAGTGCAGCCAGCTGACCCAGCCCCCGCGGCCCGAGAACGAGCAGGTCAGCGCCCAACTCCTCGACCAGGCCTGCGATCACCTTGACCGGCTGACCGCTCCGGACGACCTGGGATACCGGGGTCTGCCAGTCACCGAGTCGGGTCTGGCCCTGCTCGACGGTCCTCTCCGCGGCCGCTCGCCGTGCCGCCCAGGACTCCTGGAGCAGCAGCGAAAGGTGCCGGCCATGCTGGCGCCGGAACGCCCTGACCGACAGCGGGTCCATCTCGGCGACGGAAACGAGCACGACCTCGTCGTCCCGGGCGAGTGCCAGGCAGGCCACGTACTCGAGCGCGACCAGCGAGTGGTCTGAACCGTCGAGGGCAACCATGACCCGCATGGCCGAGCGTCCTCCTGGCGATGGCCGGCGCGGTGATGATAGCGGGGACGGGGACGGACCTGCGCCCCGCGCAACCGGCCCGCAACCCGGCCGGACGTGTACAGTCGAAGCGGCGCCCCCCACCGTTCGTCGACGAGGTCCTGGTCCCGTGTCGCTGCCGTCGCTCGCCCGCATCCCCGCCCCCCCCGATCCGATCCTCGGCCTGGCCGAGACGTTCCGGAACGACACCCGAGAGGGCAGGATCAACCTCTCCTCGGGCGTGTTCGTGGACGAGGCCGGCAGGACGCCGGTCCTCGCAACCGTGATCGAGGCCGAGCGCCGCCTCGCTGCCGCAGCGGGCACCAAGCTCTACCGGCCCATCGACGGCGAGCAGGCCTACCGGGACCTCGTTCGGAACCTGGTCCTGGGCGCGGACCACGAGGCCGTGACCTCCGGGCGCGCGCTCGCCACCCAGACGCCGGGCGGTACCGGCGGCCTGCGCGTGGCTGCGGACCTGCTCCGCCAGACGGGCTCCGGCGAGACCCTGTGGATGAGCGAGCCCACCTGGCCCAACCACCCGCAGCTGTTCCACGCGGCGGGCTTCAAGATTCGCACCTACCCGTACACCGACCCAACCGGGCGCCGGATCGACGAGGCGGCGATGCTCGAGGCCCTCGGCCAGGCGTCGCCGGGTGACATCGTCCTGCTCCACGGCGCCTGCCACAACCCGACGGGCGTGGATCCGTCCCCGGCGCTCTGGAAGCAGATCGGTGACGTCACCGAGGAGCGCCGGCTGCTGCCGCTCGTGGACCTCGCATACCAGGGATTCGGCGACGGCCTGCTCGAGGACACCGCGGGCCTGATGGAGCTGGTCCGGCCGGGCGCCGAGCTGATCGTCTCCACCTCGTTCTCCAAGACCTTCTCGCTCTACGCGGAGCGCGTGGGCGCCATGCTCGTCGTCGCCCGCTCCGCGGCGGACGCGGCCGCGATCCAGAGCCACGTCAAGGTGGCGATCCGGGTCAACTACTCCAACCCGCCCGCCCACGGCGCCGACATCGTCCGCACCATCCTCTCAGACCCGGCACTCCGTGTCCGCTGGGAGGAGGAGCTGGCCGGGATGCGCAACCGGATCAAGGACAACCGGCGCGCGCTGGTCGCGGCGCTCGAGGCGCGGGCAGTCCCCGGCGACTGGGGCGGCATCGCGAAGCAGCGCGGGATGTTCGCGCTGCTCGGCCTCTCCGCGCACCAGGTTGCGCGCCTGCGGGACGAGCACGCCGTCTACGTGGTCGGCAAGGGCCGGATCAACGTGGCCGGGTTCACGCCCGCGAACCTCGATCCGTTCGCGGACGCGCTGGCAGCGGTGATTGCCTCAACATAGTCGGTCGGGCGGACGTACCCCACCTTCATCGCCATGCCCAGCCGTCGAGCAAGCGGGTCTCGCCCCCGTCGATCCTCGCCCAGATGAACGCCGCACCCGGCCAGGCCGCGGTGCCGGTGAGGGCGTCGAGGGCGTCACGCGGATCCGCCGGGTAGGCCTCGGCGAGCACACGGCGCGCCGCGGACGCCGCGTCGCGGTTCGCCCTGGTCCAGCGCACGACGAGCAGGCGCGAGACCTGCGGCTCCTGCCCCGTTCCGCGCCACGTCGGCCAGCTCGACGCTGACGCGATCGCGTGCGCCTTCTCGGTGCTCCAGCGAATGAGCTGCTCGATCCGACGGAGCCCCGATTCGAGCTCCGTGGCGACCAGAGCATGTGCTGACGGATCGTGGAGCACGAGGTCGATCCAGCCCCGGACCGGCCGCCGGACCGCGACCTCGGGCGTGTCGTGCCAGCGGGGATGGATCGAGGCGAGGAGGAGCTCGGCCATGCGAGCCTGGTGCCGGTCCCGGATGGCGGGCCCCGAGTGCGGATAGACACGGGCAGCAAGGTCCGCCCCAAGGGCCGCCGCGATCCGGGCGTAGGTCTCCAGCGTCGGGTCCAACGCGCCGGCCTCCACCCGCGACACCAGCGACGGGTGCACGCCCGCGCGTTCGGCGACGGCGGCCTGGGTGATGCCGGCGTCCCCGCGCAGGCGCCTCAGATCATCCGCAAGTGTGCGGCGAAGCCCCTCGACGTGACGATCCGCATCGAGCTGGAGGCGAGTGCGCGTCATGGTGCAACTCAAGCACGAGGCACTCACCGGCCACTTACGCGGACCAGGATCGGCCGAGGCCGGGCCGAGGCCGACGCCGGCGACGACCCGAGGCCGACGCCGACCCGAGGCCGACGCGTGGAGCGTGGGGCTCCCCCTCAGCAACGGCGCCGTGCGTGCCACTCATGGATTCGGCCCCGCGACGTCGTCGGTGTGCGCGCTACGCACCGGATCGACAGGGCGGAGAGGCTGGCAGGCCGTTTCGGGGTCCAACCCGTGCGTGGCAGGCACAACATCGACGTGGCCGGCTGAAATGCATGCGTGCGACGCACGAAGGAACTCGGGCCGGGCCGCGCGGCGCGGGGCTCGGGCGTGCGGCTCGGGGCCGGGGCGTGCGGCGCGGGGCTCGGGCGGGCGGCGCGGGGCTCCCCGCCCGGTCAACACGCATGCCCCTCAGCCGGCCCTTCCACGGCGAATCGCCCGCACCCGCGCCCGCACCCGCTCCCACGCGCGTCCCCGTTCGTCGGGCGTCGTCAGCGGGATCACCCCCAGCAGCATCGACAGCGACCCGTACCAGAGCGCCGGCAGGCACAGCATCGCGCCCACCGGCACGGTCCAGCGCTGGTTCCTGCGCGCCCCCCAGGCGATCAGCGCCACGCCGATGGGCCCGCGCACGATCAGCGGGACCGGGACCGCCGCCCACGTCCCGTCCTTGCCGGTGTTCGCGGCCAGGAGCTCGATCCAGTCGAGCCAGGCGTCCGGCATCAGCAGGAACGACACCACCACGACGCCCGCCGTCGCGGCCAGCGCGATCCCCAGGTTGCGCCACTCCCGGCGCAGCGCGAACCACAGGAGCCCGACCCCGGGCGTGATCTTGGTCAGCAGCACGAAGGCCCAGGTCCACGGCCACCGGAAGCCCGCCACGATGGCCAGGGCGAGCAACAGCGAGACGTTGCCGCCGGCGATCTCCATGGCACCCGCGGCCAGGCCCACCAGGAACAGCTCCGGGCCGGTGAGGAGCACGACCGCGCCGATGAGGATCGCCGTCCAGGCGCCCACGAACGCCGGCCACGGCAGCAGGTTCAGCGGATAGACCAGCTGGGCGAACGCCGGCGAGTACGGGTAGGCACCGATGGTGTTCCATGCGGTCCGGCCGGCGTACAGGTCCGAGAGGTCCAGCCCGTAGTAGGAGCGGGCGTCCTGGGCGGTCACCCACCCGGCCAGCGGCTCGCGCACGTCCACCGTCGGGTCCGACATGGCGATCACCAGGATCCAGAACCCGGCGGCCGCCACCAGCCCCGCGACGTGGCGTGGACGGAGGCCGGTACCCGGGCGGACGGCGGTGGTGCTCACGCCTGCCATTGTCGACGATGGGACGTGGCACGATGATGACCGGCGGCTGCGCCCGGTCATGAACGTCCCGATCCATGTTCGCGGTCCGGCCCCGAGGCGTCCGCCACTCCTCCGTCCCCAGTCCCAGCGAGGTCCCGATGTTCGAGAGCGCGTTCTGGAAGACCCCCGTCCTGCAGTCGGTCCTGCCCGTCGTCGAGGCGTCACGCCACGTCCGCACGAACCCCGACGAGATCGGCCGGGTCGCGGGCTGGCTGGCGTACGAGCCCTTCGGCTGGCCGCACGCCGTGCTGCCGTTCGACATCGGGAATGACCCGGGCGTCCTCACGGATTACCAGCTCTTCCTCAACACGCTCAACTTCGCGTTCTCGGACTTCGCCACCGGCGTCAAGTACGAGGCGGAGCGCGACGGCCGGCTCTGGTCCGACAGCGAGGGCATGGTCGCCAACGTGCTCAACGCCCTCGACGAGGGTGTGCCGGTCCTCACCGGCGACTGGATGGCGAAGGCCACGCGGGCCGATGTCGCGCGCCTGTTCACGGGCACCATCGAGATCCCGATGCTGGATGAGCGGACGGAGATCCTCAACGCCGTCGGCGCCACGCTGGTGGACCGGTACGGAGGCCGCTGGGCGAACTGGGTCGCGTCCTGCGCGCCGTCCATGTATGCCGGTGGTGACGGCCTCCTGGAGCGGCTGCCGGTCGAGTTCCCGCGCTTCCGCGACATCAGCGTGTACGACGGCCGCGACGTGCAGCTGTTCAAGCTGGGCCAGCTCGCGCTCTGGGGCCTGCACACGTCCCACCAGGCCACGGGCGTCTTCGCCGTGGGCGACCTCGCGAACATGACGGCCTTCGCCGACTACATCGTCCCCGTGGCCCTGCGGCTGATGCGCATCTTCGCGTACACCCCCGAGCTCGAGCGCCGGATCAACGAGGGCGACGAGATCCCGCGCGATTCCGGGGAGGAGATCGAGATCCGCGCCCACACCCTGTATGCGACGGCGTTGCTGACGGAGGCGGTCAACGCGATCCGGCCCACGGACCAGCAACTGGTCATCCCGCAGCTGGACTACCGCCTGTGGAAGACGTACCACGCCACGTTCTGGCCGCACCACCTCACCCGCACGATCATGTATTGAGCCGGGGTTGACGATGAAGCTGTACCTTGCCGGGCCCTTGTTCACCACCCCGGAACGAGAGTGGAACGCCGCGCTCGCCGCGCGCCTCGAGGCCGCCGGCCACGAGGTGTTCCTGCCCCAGGCCCACGAGGCGCCGGAGCCCACGGGCCTCGCCATCTTCCGGAAGGACCTCGCGGGCCTCGACTGGGCGGAGGGCGTGGTCGCGATCATGGACGGCCCGGACCCGGACTCGGGGACGAGCTGGGAGTGCGGCTACGCCTACGCGATGGGGAAGCCGGTCGTGCTGTTCCGCAGCGACTTCCGCCGACCCGGGGACGTCCGCTCGATTCCCTACAACGCGATGCTGATCGGGGCCGCGAACGTCCACATCGAGATCGACCTTGCGTCACTCGACGTGGCGGCGGACGCGATCATCGAGGCGTTGGCCGGCCTGGGCGGCTGACGCCCGAGGCCGGGCCTGGGCGGCTGACGCCGCAGGCCGGCCCCCGCGACCGGGCTCCGCGGCCCGCCGGTGGTTACGGGAAGACGACCCGGACCGTGCTCCCGTTGAGGTTCCCGGTGTCCGCGGCGCTGAACACGGCCTGGGTCGTCGTGTTGAACTTCGGCCCGTACATCTTCTTCACGCCGCTGTACCCGTACGAGTTGAGCGAGCTCAGGATGGTGCCCGCGTAGAGCGTCGGGTCACCGGTCTGGACCCACGGGCCGCCGGACGAGCCGCCGGTCATGTCGCAGGCCATGGACCAGGTGGTGCCGCCGGTGTTGGCGTCCGTGCCCAGGGGGCCACGGCAGTAGACGAGGTCCCTGCCCCGGTACTTGCCGGCCGCCGGGTACCCGAACGCGCTCAGCGTCTGGCCGGCGGAGATCCCGCCGAACTGGATCGCGAAGCTGCCGACGGTCGAGTCCAGCTGGGCGCCGGTGCGGTCCCCCGCACTCACCACCGCAAACGCCCAGTCGTGCTGGACAGCGGTGTTGTTGAAGCCGCCCGCCGAAGCGAACGTCGCGTCCGCGTACAGCGCATCCGCGACCCAGCAGCCGTACATCGTGTTCGCGCAGGTGTAGGTGGGCTTCGTGTCGAACTCCGGGATGAACAGCCAGTTCGTGGCGAACGTCCCGTCGTTCTCGACCACGCAGTGGCCGGCGGTCAGGACGATGGACTGCACGCTCTGCGTCTCGGTCACGACGGAGCCGGAGCAGATGTAGTCCGAGCCGCCCAGCGTGAACAGGACCCGACCCGTGGCCTTGAGGATCGCGCCGCCGCCGGTGTACGAGGCGCCGGTGACCGTGCCGCCGGTGCCGCCGCCCGGCTTGGCCGCCGGCCCGAAGCCGCGGACCGCGTCGAAGGTGAAGTCGCGGGGCGTCGCGGCGCGCATGCGGGCCGGGGTCCAGTACGCCAGCACCTGCGCCCGGTGAGCGGCGCGGGCATCGCGGGCCGGGGCGGCGGACACCGCGCCCGGGAGCATCGAGAGCAGCAGCAGGGTTGCCACGAACAACGCGAGCCTGGAACGCATCGGTGCCTCCCTCGGAGTGGGCCACAGGAACTGGGCGCGGGTACTGGAGGCCGCAGTATGGGGCTGCCGTACCATCCGCGCCATGATGAACATCGGCATGCTCCTCCCCATGAACGAGGCCGACGGGCCCGGCGCCGCCGGCTGGCCGCGCGTCCGCTCGCTCGCGCGCCTGGCCGAGGAGGGCGGCCTCGACAGCCTGTGGGTCTACGACCACCTGATCTTCCGCCTGCCGGACCAGCCCGAGGACGGGACCCTCGAGGCGTGGACGCTCCTCACGGCCGTCGCCGCGGTCACGGAACGGGTGGAGCTGGGCACGATCGTGCTTGGGACGGCGTTCCGGCCGCCTGCCCTGCTGGCCAAGATGGCGGCAACTCTGGACGAGGTCTCGGGCGGCCGCCTCATCCTGGGCCTCGGGACGGGCTGGCACGAGCCGGAGTACACGGCGTTCGGGTATCCGTTCGACCATCGCGCGGGCCGGTTCGAGGAGGCGCTGGCGATCTTGAAGCCGCTGCTGCGCGGCGAGCGGGTCACGTTCCATGGGCGCTGGCACGACGTGGATGACGCGGTGCTGATCCCGCCCCCGCCCCGGCCCGGACGGCTCCCCGGCCACGTGCCGCTGCTGATCGCCGCCAAGGGCGAGCGCGTGCTGCGGATGGTGGCGCGTCACGCCGATGCCTGGAACACGGCCTGGTTCGGGTTCCCCGACGAGCGGTTTGCGCAACGGCACGCGGACCTGCTGGCTGCCTGCGATGCGGAGGGCCGCGACCCGGCCACGCTGCAGGTGACCGTGGGGTTGTCGATCAACAGCGAGACGGGCGGCCCGGGACGACCTCTGTCACCCGATGCGCTACCCGCGGACGTGGACACGGTCGCGCGGGCCCTGGACGCCTGGCGGGACCTTGGGGCGGGACACGTACAGGTGGACCTGCGGCCGGGGGACGAGCGGACGATCGCCGTCCTGGTCGCGGCGCGGGCGAAGCACCGCGGGGCGGGCTGAGCGGGCGCCGGCTCGGGAGGCCTGCCGGGGAGAGTTCAGGCTTGCGGATACCGGGTGCGAGCGGGCACCATGTCGATGGTCGCGTCCGCCGCTCGCCGTCCGCTGCACGCCCGCCACGGGAAGGATCGATCGGCATGTCCGAGGTAGCCCAGTCCCCCGTCGTCCTCGCCGCGCGGGACCTGCGCAAGAGCTACGGGACGATCGAGGCCGTGCGCGGCGTCAGCATCGAGATCCGCGAGGGCGAGACCTACGGCCTGCTGGGTCCCAACGGCGCCGGCAAGACCACCACGATCGCCATGGTCTGCGGCCTGCTCGCGCGCGATACGGGCGAGGTCACCCTGGACGGCACCCCGATCGACGTCGGCGCGGTGGCGGCCAAGGCGGGAATCGGGTACGTGCCCCAGGAGCTGGCGATCTACCCGGACCTGACGGCCAGGGAGAACCTGGCGTTCTTCGGCCGGCTGTACGGCCTGGGCGGTGCGCGCCTCAAGTCCCGCGTGGCCGAGGTGCTGGCCCTCATCGGGCTGGCCGGGCGCGCCAACGACCGGACGGACACGTACAGCGGCGGCATGCAGCGCCGGCTCAACATCGGCATCGGGCTGCTCCACCAGCCACGGCTGCTGCTCCTCGACGAGCCGACCGTGGGCGTGGATCCGCAGAGCCGGAATGCGATCCTCGAGTCGATCGCGGCGCTGGGACGGCACGGGATGGCGATCCTGTACACGACCCACTACATGGAGGAGGCGGAGCGTCTCTGCGACCGCGTCGGGATCATCGACGGCGGCCTGATCCGGGCCGAAGGGACGCAGCAGGAACTGGTCGCCCTGATGGGCAGCAAGGACCAGGTGCGCCTGACCATCACCGGCGATGCCGCCGCGGCCGTCGAGGCGGTGGCTGCGCTGGACGGCGTGGCGTCGGCGGGGGCGAAGGGCGCCGAGCTCGAGATCCTGGTGGAGGACGCGCGAGGCGTGCTGCCCCGGCTCCTGGACACGGTCGAGCGCGCCGGCGCGATCGTGCGCGGCGTGGATGTGGTCCGGCCGGACCTCGAGGCCGTGTTCCTGCATCTCACCGGTCGCGCCCTCCGCGACAGCGCGGAGTAGCGGTCCATGCGCGTCGCGCTGCTCATCGCGCTCAAGGACCTGAAGCAGCGGCTGCGTGACCGCTCCGCGCTGCTGGTCTCGGTGGTCGCGCCGCTGGGCCTGGCGCTCATCTTCAGCAGCCTGCTCGCGGGCACCACGGGCTTCCATGCCGAGTACGTCGTGGCGGATCTCGACGGCGGTGGCCTGGCCCGGGTGCTGCGTCAGGACGTGATCGGCTCGCTGGTCGAGGCCGACATCGCCGTCGTGACCGACGTCGCCACGGAGTCCGAAGCACGCGCCGCAGTAGAGGCCGGGGGCACCAGCGCGGCGTTCATCATCCCGGCCGGGTTCACCCTCGCCATCCAGTCCGGACAACCGGTGACCATCGAGATCGTGGGTGCGAAGGGCAGCGACCTCGGAACCGAGATCGCGCGGTCGCTCGCGCAGCGGTTCGGGGACGGGGTCGTGGCCATCCAGCTTTCCGTGGCCACGGTGGCGAACCTTGCCGACGGACCGCTGGACCCGGCAGACCAGGGCCGGATCGTCGGTGTGGCCGCCGCCGCTCCCCCGCCGATCGCGCTGGTGGACGTCGAGGCCAGCCTGCGACAGCTGAGCCTGCCAACCTACTTCTCGGCTTCGATGGCGATCCTGTTCCTGTTCTTCTCGGCCCAGATCGGCCTCGTCAGCCTGTTCGAGGAACGGCGACAGGGCACCCTCGGCCGGATCCTGGCCGGACCCGTCCGACCGTCCACGATCCTGCTGGGCAAGATCCTGGGCGGGTTCACGCTGAGCGTCGCCGCGATGACGATCCTGGTGATCGCCACCACCGCGCTCATCGGCGCCGACTGGGGGCCGCCCGTGGGGGTCGCGGCCATGGTCGTCGGCGGGATCGTGGCCGCGATCGGCATCTCGTCCCTCGTCGTCTCCTTCGCCCGGACTGCCGAGTCCGCCGGCGCAGCCAGCTCCGCGGTGGCGATCACCCTGGGGATCCTGGGCGGCACGTTCACCCCGACCAGCCAGGCGCCGGAGCTGATGTCCACGCTCGCCCTTGCCACGCCGCACGGCTGGTTCATGCGCGGGCTGGGCGACATGCACGGGACCGGGGCGAGCATCGCCGACGGGCTGCCCGCCGTCCTGGTGCTGCTGGCGATGGGCCTCGTGACCGGTGGGATCGGCATGCTCCGCGCACGCCGCCTGGTGACGCCGAGATGATCGACCTGCGCAAGGTGCTGGAGATCGCCCGCATCAACCTGCTCCGGCAGGTGCGGGACCGCAGCGACCTGTTCTTCGTGTTCGTCCTGCCCACGATCATCATCGTGGCCCTGGGCCTGCAGTTCGGCGGGATGTCCCCGGCGAGGCTGGGAGTCCTGGTACCCGCCGGCGATGCCGCCGCCCAGGCCGTCGTGGATCAACTGGTGGCCGACGCCGCCCGCTTCGACGTCCGGCAGATCGCCGACGAGGCGACGCTTCGCTCGCAGGTGGAGCGGGGGCAGCTGGAGGCGGGCGTGGTGTTCCCCGTGGGCTTCGCGGCCGCGCTCCAGGGCGCATCCACGGTGGAGGTCCGTTACCTGGGCACCACCGACGCGCTCACCCTTGGGCTGCGAGCGCCGGTCGAGGCCGCCGTGGCGAGGCTGGCCGCCGTGACCACCGCGGCGAGAGTGGCCGTCCTGGAGGGTTCCGGGGACTGGGCGGCGGCCCGGGCCGCGGCAGACCAGGGCTACTCGGACGTCCCAGGCGTGCGGGTGTCCGTGACGCGGGCGGGCGACGCCGGCCTGTTCGCCGGGTTCTCGCAGTTCACGTTCGGGGCGTCCACCCAGCTCGTCCTGTTCATGTTCCTGACCTCCATGACCGCGGCCGGCCGCCTGGTCTTCACCAAGCAGATCGGCGTCTCACGGCGGATGGTCTCGACACCCACGTCCCTCGGGACGATCGTGGCCGGCGAGACGCTGGGGCGCTTCGGCGTCGCCATGCTCCAGGCGGCGTACATCGTGCTGGTGACGACCATCGCCTTCAACGTATCCTGGGGCGATCCGCTCGCGGCGGCGGCGCTCATCGGACTGTTCGGCCTGGTGGCGGCCGGCGTGGCCATGCTGCTGGGCGCCCTGGCCCGAAACGCCGACCAGGCATCGTCCCTGGGCGTGTTCGCCGGACTGGCGCTCGGTGCCCTGGGCGGGTCCATGATCCCGTTCCAGATCATGCCGGAGGCGATGCAGACGCTCGCCCGTGCCATCCCCCACTCGTGGGCCCTCCTCGGGCTCCAGTCGCTGGTCCGCGACGGGGGCGGACTGGCGTCGGTGGCCCCGAACCTGGCCGTGCTTGCGATCTACGCGGGGGTGGTGCTGACCCTCGCGAGCTGGCGGTTCCGGAAGGCCATCGCCGGGTAGGGTCCCCGGCTGCGCGCGCCACTTGCGAGCCCCGGCCGCTCCGCAGATGCTTCACGCTGCGTTGATCATCCACGTGTAACAAAGGACATAGCCAGCGAGCATGGACCGAGCCACCCTGCGTGGCCGGACGTCGTTCGTGATCGCGCACCGGCTGTCCACGATCCGCCACGCGGACGTGATCCTGGTCATGAATCAGGGCCGGATCCTGGAACTGGGATCGCACGATGACCTGCTGGCGGCACGGGGGTTCTACCACGAGCTCTACGCGAGCCAGTTCGAGGAGGCGCTCGACCCGGTGGCGTAGCGCGGTGCAACCGGTTGCCGTCTCCGCGATGATCCGGCCTGCGCCGGGTCAGGATGCCGCCGTCGCCACCCCCATGACTGGCGATCCGGCGTACTGGTCGGGGAACGCCAGGCCGAGCGCCACGTACGGATTGTCCGACGGCCGCATCAGGAACTCGAGGTCGACGCGGTCGACGTCGACGGCCTTGCCCGGCCTTCCCAGCAGATACCCCTGACCGGCGTCGATCCCGAGATCCCGGGCCATCGCGAGCTGACCCGCGGTCTCGATGCCCTCGGCCACGACGAGCGCACCCAGGCGCCCGGCCAGGTCCACCAGCGAGCCGAGGACGGCGCGAACCGTCTCCTTCCCGGCACCGGCCTGCACCAGCGACAGGTCGATCTTCACCACGTCGAACCGGAACTGGCTCAACAGGCGCAGGCCCGCATTGCCGACACCGACGTCGTCGACGGCGATTCGGATCCCGGCCGCCCGGCACTGCCCGAGCACCGCGACGACCCGCGGCACGTCGCTGATGATGTCGCGCTCCGTGACCTCCAGGATCACCCGACTGGGCGGGATCCGTGCGCTCGCGAGCATCGTCAGGAAGCGCGGCGCGCCGAACTCCGGCGCCTCGAGCGTCCGGGGCGAGACATTGAGCGTGATGAGGGTCGGCTCGGGAATCCGGGCTGCGCCGGCCAGGACGGTCGCCAGGCACGCCAGGTCGAGATCCACCACGCGCCCGCTGACCTCGGCCGCCGCGAACAGCGCGCCGGGATTGGCGAATGCCGAATCTGGAGCCGTCCGGATCAGCCCTTCGAAGCCGATGACCCTGCCGGACTCGAGGTGGATGATGGGCTGGTAGGCGGCATGGAGGGATCGCTCCGAGAGCACCTTCGCGATGGCCGCGGAGAGAACCGCGCGCCGCTGCTCGTCCACCTGCTCGCCGTCGAGCGCGGGATCCGCCAGCGTCACCGTCGTCCGACCGGACCGCTTGCCGCGATACAGCGCAGAATCCGCGAACGTCCGGAGCTGCTCGCGGTCCCGGGTCTGGGCGGGGAACGACGATACGCCGGCAGAGAAGGAGATCGGTCGCTGATAGGCGGCTTCGGGTCGGAGCTCCAGGCCAGTTGCCAGGAGGCGGCGCGCGAGCAGCTGGGCGCCGTCCGCTGCGGTTTGCGGCAGGATGAGGGCGAACTCATCGCCGCCGATCCGGAACGCCCGATCCGATCGACGAACCTGACCTCGGATCAGTCGCCCCACCTCCGCCAGCAGGCTGTCGCCGACGGCGTGTCCCTGGGCGTCGTTGACAAGCTTGAACTCGTCGAGGTCAAGGAGCACCAGCGACAGGTCCTGCCGATACCGCTGGGCCCTCGACACCTCGCTCTCGAACGCCTCCTGGAACGCCCGGTGATTCCCGAGGCCCGTCAGGCCGTCGACCAGGGCGAACTCGCGAACCTCGTGGTACGCGTCACGCAGGCGGCCGCGCGAAGCCTCGAACTCGGCGGCCGGCTCGAGGACCCGGCCGGCCATCCGGACGACCAGGCCAACGAGCAGCGCTCCAACGACGACCAGGGCCAGCAGCGCCGGCGGCGCAACCCCCGGGCCTGCTACATCGACCACGCGCATCGCAGACAGCGTCACGGCCAGTGGCAGGATCGCAGCCGCAGCGAGCGCCAGGGCGAGTCGGATCCTCACCAACCGGAGCGAGCTGCCATCGACAGGATCGTCGGTTGGCGTCAGTCGCGACATCGCTGCGTCGGGCATCTGGGCACCATGAGCGGAGTTGAAGGTGCCGGTCCGGGACCGTCAACAGCGGTATACGACGGATCCCGCTGCACCGAACCCCACCAATCGTCACCCCTCCCCATGGGACCCTCCTTCCGCATGACAGGTCCGCCCCGCCCGGTTCGATCTTGACGCCGAGACCAGGCCATGGGCCGGATGTCCCTTCCCGCGTGCCTGGCGCCGGGCCAACATCAGCACGATCCGCTCTGCGCCGTGGAGCGGCCCGCCGGAGCCGTGCGCAGCGTCCGCCGAGACCGTCAGGGGAAGCCATGACCGACCGCGTGATCGAGGCCGTCGGCCTCACCAAGTTCTACGGGTCACGGCGGGGCGTCGAGGACGTGGACTTCACCGTGACCGGGGGTGAGGCGTTCGGCTTCCTGGGACCCAACGGCGCCGGCAAGACGACCACGATCCGGCTGCTGCTGGGCTTCCTGCGCGCGACCCGGGGCGAGATCCGGGTCTTCGGCAAGGATGCCTTCGCGGAGGCGGCCGGGATCCACGCAACCGTCGGCTACCTCGGCAGCGACCCGGGCTTCCTGGGCGAGCTGACCAGCGCCGAGCAGCTGGACTACCTCGCCGCGTTGCGGGGTCTGCCGAAGGGTGCCTGGCGACCGCTCGCCGAGCGCCTGGAGCTCGATCCATCGGTCCTGATCCGGCGCCTCTCGCGGGGCAACAAGCAGAAGATCGGGGTGATCGCCGCGTTCATGGGCAACGAGCCGCTGCTCGTGCTCGACGAGCCGACGAGCGGCCTGGACCCGCTGATGCAGCGCGAGTTCCTGGCGCTCGCCGCGGAGGTGCGCGCCTCCGGCCGGACGATGTTCCTGTCCAGCCACAACCTGGTCGAGGTGGAGCGGGTGTGCGACCGGGTCGCGATCATCCGCGACGGCCGGATCGTGGACGTGAGCACGGTCGGTCAGCTGCTCGGGTCGCACTGGCGGTCCGTAAACCTGGTGCTCGCCACACCGCCGGCACCGGATGCGTTCGACCTGCCGAACGTCGAGGTCGCCGCCATGACCGGTCGCGAGGTCCACCTCATGGTGCGGGGGGACGTGAACCCGCTCCTCGGCCGGATCGCCGCCCAGGACGTGCACGACATCGCGGTCACCACCCCGGACGTGGAGGACCTGTTCCTGCGCTACTACCGCGAGGACGATAGCGGTGCCACGCGGGTCAGCTTCGGCACCGGCAACGGCACGCCCGCAGAGACCATCGAGGAGCTGCCGGCATGATCGCCTTCCGCCTGGAGCTCCGACGGAGCCGCGGGCTCCTCATCTGGCTCGGCATCACCCTTCTCGGGTACGGCGCGATGATGGCCGCCATGTACCCGTTCATGAAGGAGAACGACGCGCTGATCCAGGGCTACATGGATGCCTTCCCGCCGGAGTTCATGGCCGCCTTCGGCATGACCGGGGTGCTGTCCGACCCGGGCGTCTTCTTCACCACCTACATCGGCAGCTGGCTGTGGCCCATCGTCGCCGCGGCAGCGGGGATCATCGTCGGAACGCGGGCGGTCGCGACCGATCTCGACCGCGGCTTCCTCGACCTCCCGCTCTCCACGCGAACCTCGCGGGTGGGCTATCTCGCGGCCTCGATCGGGATGCAGGTGGTGGTCATGGCGGTGCTGGCGCTGGCCGCGGTCCTCGGGCTGTGGGGCGTGGGGCGGCTGGTCGGCGCCGAGTTCGAGCTGGTGCCGTTCCTCGCTGCGGGCCTGCTGTGCTTCGCCTTCGGGTGCGCGATCGCCGGCCCGGCCACGCTGCTGTCCGTGCTGACGCTCAGTCGGGGGACGACGGCGGCGATCGTCGGCGGCGTGGTGACCGCGATGTACGCGCTGTGGGTGGTGACCCAGGTCGCCGCGGACTGGAGATGGCTGGCACCAATCTCCGCTTGGGACCACTTCAACACGACGAAGGTGATCGACGACGGGCTGTTCCCGCTCGGCGACCTGGCGCTGTTCGCGGGCGTCGCGCTGGCCGGCTGGCTGGGCGCCCTGTGGGCCTTCCGCCGCCGGGACCTCGCTGCCTGAGGCCGGCGACCTGATCCGGCGGCGTCCCCCGCGGGATCAGGCGCCCGTCGAGAGCACCTGCTCCACGACGGCCAGGATCTCGTCCCCGTACTTCTCGATCCGGGCGTCACCCATGCCCTTGACGCGGCGGAGGCCGGCCGCCGTGCGGGGACGGACGTCCGCGATGGCGGTCAACGTGTCGTTGGGGGCGACCACGTAGGGCGGGACGGCATCGGCACGGGCACGCCCCGTCCGCCACTGCTTCAGGGCGGCGAAGAACGGGTCATCCGAGCCGCCGGCCGCCGGCCGCCGGGTCTGCGCGGGCGGATCGGGCAGCACCCGGATGCGTCGCGCCGGCCGGGGGCGGAGGTCCAGCAGGAACCGGCTGGGCCGGCGCTTGCTCTCGCGGCCGCGCGTGTCGCGACTCTCGGCCCAGGACAGCACCAGGTGGAGACGTGCTCGCGTGATCCCAACGTACAGGAGGCGCCGCTCCTCCTCGAGCGCCGCCTCGTCGTCGGCGGCCTGGCGGATGGGGAGGGTCCCCTCTTCCAGCGCTGGCAGGAACACCGCGTCCCACTCCAGGCCCTTCGCCCGGTGATAGGTCAGCAGGTTGACCCCATCCCCTGAACCCTCGCGCTCACGGCCGGCGCGGGCTTCCAGCTCCGCGATGACGGCCGCGATGTCCGCCCGCGGGTCCGAGCTCATCACCGATTCCACGATTGCGACCAGCGTCTCCAGCGATGCCTGCCGCTCGCGAGCCTCGTCGCCCTCGGTCGTCGCCGGGCCCTCCTCGTAGCCGACGGCCTCCGCCCAGCGCTCCCGGATCGCCATGGCCAGCGTGGGCCCGTGCCCCTCGAGGCTCGGCCTGCGCAGGGCCGCCAGCGCGCCGCGCACCTCCGGCCGGTCGTAGAAGCGGGTGCCGCGCACCTGGTATGCGATCCCGGCGCGGGTCAGCGCCTCCTCGATGGCCGCCAGTTGGGCATTCATCCGCACCAGCACGGCGATCTCCGAGGGTTCGATTCCCTCCTTCAGCCGGACGCGAATCCAGCCCGCCAGGGCGTCCAGCTCCGCCTGCGCCGTTGCGTGCTTCGCGACCACGGGCTCCGGCCCGTCCGGCCGGGTGGCCACGAGGCGCTTGGCGCGTCCCCCGGCGGCGATCAGCCGGTTGGCGAGCTCCAGGACCTGGGGCGTTGAGCGATAGTTGCGGACGAGGGCGATCTCGCGGGTGCCTGGCCAGCGGCGCGCGAACGAGGTGAGGAACTCCGACGACGCCCCGGTGAACGTGTAGATCGTCTGGTCCTCGTCACCGACCACGCAGACGTCGCGGCGGTCCCCCAGCCACAGCTCGAGCAGGCGCTCCTGGAGCGGGTTCGTGTCCTGGTACTCGTCCACGCTGAACCAGCGCTTGCGGGTGCGCACGGTCGAGGCCGCCTCCAGGTCCGTCTCGAGCAGCTTCACCGTCTCGACCAGCAGGTCGTCGAAGTCGATCCGGTTCGCCCGCGTCTTGGCGCGCTCGTAGCCGTCGTAGGTGCGGACGAACAGGTCCACCGGGATCGGCGGCTCCCGGAGCGCCGTCGCCGCGGCCGCCGCGTAGCCCTGAGGGTCGATCCGGCGGGTCTTTGCCCACTCGATCTCGTCCGCGAGGTCCTTGGACGGCGTGAACCGGTAGTGGCCGGGGAGCTGGCGGGCGATGCGGCCGATGATCGGCAGCTTGGAGTCCAGCAGCTCCGGGAGCGTCGCCCCGTCGTGGCGGAGCGGCCAGAAGTGGCGCAGCTGGCTCAGCGCCTGGGCGTGGAACGTGCGCGCCGTGACGCCGGGCAGCCCCAGCGACCGCAGCCGCTCGACCATCTCCGTGGCGGCCTTCTCCGTGAAGGTGACCACCAGGACCTGGTCCGGCGGCACCACCTCCGTGGCGATGGCGTACGCCGTGCGGCGGCTGATGACCCGCGTCTTGCCGGATCCGGCACCCGCCAGGATGGCCACCGGGCCGCTGGTCGCGAGGACGGCGTCCCGCTGCTCGGGGTCGAGATCGACGAGGAGGGCGTCAGGATCGAGGCGCGGCACGTTCCGACCTTAGCAGGGGTCGCTCACCCGTGACTCACCCGCGGCTCAGCGACGCGCCGTGAAGACCTCCGCCTCGGCCGAGAGGCGCGCCACCTCGTCGTCGGACAGGACCAGGTCCGCGGCCGCAGCGTTCGACTCCAGCTGCTCGGGCGTGCGGGCACCCGGGATCGCGATCGTGTTCGGGTGCGCCAGCACCCACGCGAGAGCCACCTGCGCGGGCGTCGCATCGTGGGTCGCGGCGACCTCCCGGACCGCATCCACCAGCGGCCCGATCCCCGAGGTTCGGCGCTCCGGGCGGATCGCGCGCCGGAAGTCACGGGTCGCGTACCAGTCCGGGTTCCCGGCGAGCAGCCCCTGCGCCAGCGGGGAGTAGGCCACCACCAGGCGGTCATGCTCGGCCGCGTACGGCACGAGGTCCCGCGCCGGGCCCGGGTCCACCAAGCTGAACTTGACCTGGTTGGCGATGACGGGCGCCCGAAGTACCCGCTCCGCCTCCCGCCAGTCACGCAGTGAGTAGTTGGAGACGCCCACGCGGCGGACCAGCCCTTCCGACACGAGCGGTCGCAGCGACTGCATCACCCGCCGCGTGGAGACGAACGGGTTGGGCCAGTGGGCGTAGTACAGGTCCAGGTGATCCGCCTGCAGCCTGCGCAGTGAACCCGCCGCCTGCCAGGCGACGATCGGCTCCGCGGGTACGACCGGCATGAACTTGGTGGCGATGGTCAGGCCGGCTCGGTCCTGCGGCGCAAGGCCCGCCAGCGTCTCCCCGATGATCCGCTCGGATCGTGCCGGGCCGTACATCTCGGCCGTGTCGATCATCGTGATGCCCAGCTCGATCGCCCGGCGAAGCAGAGCAGGCGCCGTCTCCCGGGCGTACACCTCGCCGTAGCCCCACTCGCGGCTGCCGAACTGCCATGCGCCCAGGCCGATCCGCGAGACGCGGAGGCCGTCGGTCTCGATCGTGCGCATGATCCAGAGTCTATCGGCGATGGCAGGCCCAAGTCCTGGAGGAGCGCCTCGCGCGCCTGTTACGGCCCCGCCAGCGGATTCCGCCAGCGAATCTCGGTGAAGCGCGCGAAGTCCGTGTCGGTGGAGATGACCTCGGCGCCGTGCTCGATCGCGAGGGCAGCCAGGTGGGCGTCCGGGACGAGGTTGCCCGTCGGCCGGTACCTGGCGACAAGACCTCCCAGCACGGCGGCGTGCCGATCCGTGGGCAACGGAACCCAGACCACGGGCACGCGGAGCCAGTCCTCGACGTACGACCAGGCTGCTTCGGGCGTCAACGGCCGCACTGCGATCCGCGGGTGCGTCATGACGCGGACGAACGCGGTGAGGGACGCCCAGGGAATCCCGACGCGACGGTCTCCGTTCATCTGGGCCTCCAGCCAGGCCGAGGCCGCCACGTGCCGCGGCGAGTCCTCATCTGCCGCATAGAGCAGGATGTTCGCGTCCAGCAGCATCAGCGTGAGAGCGGCTCGTCGAGAAGGTCCAGCACCTCGGCCACGTTGTCGATGCTGACGCGGAAGCCGATCGGATCGCTTCGCTGCCGGAAGACCGGGCGCTCTCCACTCCGGACCATGCCCGCGCGCGCGAGCTCGTTCAAGGCCTCGCTGAGACCGAGGCCGCGCTCCCGCCGCAACTGCTGGATCGCGGCGGCGACGTCGTCGTCCAGGCTGACCGTCGTCCGCATGGCCACGAGTCTAGCATCATGATGCGTCTTCATCGTCATCTTCATGCGGACCACCCTCGCCGCCCACCCTCGCCGCCCACATCCTTGCAGGAACAACTCACCGGCCACCCACCTGCCGGATCGTGACAGACAGGTGGCACGGGAGTGCCCCAGGCTGCGGGCATGAACTGGTTCAAGCGCAGGCCGGCCACCGCCGTCCGGGAGCCCCACGCACGCCCGCTGGATGATGACGCCCTTTTCGACGTCGTCTTCGCCTGTTCCACCTGCGGTCGCACGGACCTGCCCGAAACCGGCGACTGGGACCCGCCCATCTGCCAGGAGTGCGACGCCGCCATCAACGCTGACGTGATCCGCGCGGCTGACGCATCAGATGCGCGCTGGTAGACCAGCAACCCAGCATGCTGTATTGTCTATCGATGAAGATCACCTTGGACCTGGACCCCAACCTCTATCGGACCCTCAAGGTGGAAGCGGCTCGTGCGGACCGCAGCGTCCGGGATGTGGTAGCCGAGGCGATCACGGGCTGGCTGGAGCGTCAGGAAGAGGACGAGGACCGGGCCTCCGCTGCCGAGGCACTGGAGGAGTACCGGCGTGACGGTGGGGTCGCTGCCGCCGACTTCTTCCGGCACCTGGCAGCAGAGGTGCGCACGGAGTACGGGTCCGGAGGCTGATGTCGGATCTCGCCTACCGCGTTGACGTCGCGCCGTCGGCGGCCCGCCAGCTCCTGCGGCTCCCCCCGGGCGACGCGGCGAGGCTCCGCGGCCCGATCCTCTCACTCGGACTTGAGCCGAGACCACCGGGCGCGGGCCGCCTCGTCGACAGCAACTGGTGGCGCCTCCGCGTCGGCGATCTCCGCCTGGTCTACTCGATCGATGACGCGGGCCGCATCGTGGTGATCCTCCGGGCGGCGCGGCGCAACGAGAGCACGTACCGCCGCGGGTAGGCGGGCCCCTGTCCCGGGTCGACCTCGAGCCGGGTCCGGTGGACTGATCGGGCGCGAATGCTCTGCCTGCGGCCGTCACTCTCCCCGCGTCGAGACCACCGCCAGGGCGAACGGCAGCACCTCGCCCGAACCGTGCTCACGGAGCAGGGACCCGGCGACGGTCAGCGTCCAGCGCGAGTCCACGACGTCGTCCACCAGGAGCACGGGACCCGATCGGACCCGAGACCCGATGACGCCCAGCCGGCGCAGCGCGTTGGCCGCCTGCTGCGCGCTGTTGGCCATCTCCGCCTGGGGCGGACCGGCCGAGGACGTCAGGGACGCGACGTACGGCAGCGCCAGCGCCGACGCCAGCCGCTCCGTGAACGCCTCCACCAGCTCCGGACGCGTCGCCGAGGGCACGCACGTCACCCATTCCGGCGCCGGGTTCGGCCGCCACCGGCCACGGATCACCTCCGTCGCAGCGCCGGCCAGGTGGTCCTCGAACCGTACATCGCGCCCGCCACCGGCCAGCCCCCGTGCGACGTCCCTCCCCCACCCCGGGTCCCCGAGCATGCACAGCGCGCGCCCCTGCTCGTTCGGCGGCGTGATCCGCGCCCCCTCGGGCCACTGGCGCCGCGCTTCGATCCCGCGCACGTCCCGGCGCAGGAACGCCACCGCGTCTTGCACCAGCTCCGGGGAGACGGACCGCGGCCAGCGCACCCCGCCGTCGTTCGCGCAGTGCCCGCACGCCCCCGCGGCGGGATCGTTGAGCAGCCGGCCCAGGAACTCCATCCGGCAGCCGGTCGTGTCGACGTACGCCTGCATCGAGGCCAGCTCCCGCCGCCGCGCCGCCAGCACCGCCGCGACCCACGCCTCGTCCTGCTCCCAGGCCATCGTCGTCCGCACGAAACGGCCGCGCTCCCTCGAGACCGCCCCGTCCACCTCGAGCAGCTTGAGCGCTTTCTCGATCTGCCCGTACGGCAGGTTCACCTGCCCCTGGAGGCCGCGGATCGTGGCGGAGTCCGCCTTCTCCAGCGCGTCCAGGATCTCGCGCATCCGCGCTGCCGGCGGGAAGGCGGTGGACAGGAAGTACTCGGCGATCGCGTCGTCCTCGCGCCCCGAGAGCAGGATCCCGTACGCCCGCTCCACCGCACGGCCCGCGCGACCCACCTGCTGGTAGTAGGCGATGGGCGACGGCGGCCGCTGATAGTGGACGACGAACCCGAGATCAGGCTTGTCGAACCCCATCCCGAGCGCCACCGTGGCCACCAGCGCCTTGAGCCGGTTCGCGAGCAGGTCGCCCTCCAGCGTCTCCCGCTCTTCGGGGGCGATGTCGGCGCTGTACGGGCGCGCGTCGATGCCGCGACCACGGAGCCAGCCCGACACCCGCTGCGTGTCCGCCACCGTGAGGCAGTACACGATCCCGGCGCCGGGCATCCCCGGCAGGTGTTCCGCCAGCCAGGCGAGGCGTTCCGCCTGGTCGCGCAGCGGGATCGCGTCGAGGTGCAGCGTGTCCCGGGCGAGCGGACCGCGGATCAGGGCCACGTCGTCGCCCAGCTGCTTCGCCACGTCCTCCACCACCCGATCGTTGGCGGTGGCCGTGGTGCCCAGGACCGGGACGGAGGGGCCCAGCAGCGGCAGCAGCCGGCCGATGCGGCGGTAGTCAGGGACGAACTCGTGGCCCCAGTCGCTGATGCAGTGCGCCTCGTCCACGACGAACATGCCGATCGTGCGCTGGATCGTCGGCAGCAGCCGGCCCGCGAAGTCCTCGTTGGCGAACCGCTGCGCTGAGACGAACAGGACGTCGATGCGGTCCTGGGCCAGGTCCTCCTCGATCGCGGCCCAGTCGTCACGGTTGGCGGAGTTGATCGTCACGGCGCGCAGGCCCAGGCGGTCGGCCGCATCGATCTGGTTCCGCATGAGCGAAAGCAGCGGGCTCACGATCAGCGTTGGCCCCTGCCCCGCGTCCCGACGGACCCGCGTGGCGATCCAGTACACGAGGCTCTTGCCCCACCCGGTCCGCTGCACGACCAGCGTTCGGGAGCCGTCCCTGACCACGGCCTCGATGGCCTCGCGCTGGCCCTCGCGGAACGCGGCACCCCAGCCGAGCATGGTCTCGAGGTGGGGCTGGAGCGCGTCGGGCGTAGCGTCGGGCGGGCGGTCGGGCGTAGCGTCGGGCGAGGGCATCATCGCCACCAGAGTACGGGCGACGCCCGCGCGACAGAGCCGACCCCGGGCGCTACGTCCGAGGGAGGACGATCTTCGCCGGCCACGGCCCAGGCCCGCGACCATCCTGGGGGCGACCGAGGAGGTAGCCCTGGCCGTATCCGATCGCGAGCGCCCGAAGCGCCCGGAGCTCGGCCGGGGTCTCGATCCCTTCGGCGACCAGTCGGAGCTTCCGCTTGAGCGCGAAGTAGCCCATCCCGGCGATGAGCGCCTGGCGGGCGGGATCGGCGTCGATTCCGCGGATGAGCGCGATGTCGAGCTTCACGAAGTCGGGCGCCAGCTCGAGGACGTGGCGGAGGCTGGCATAGCCGGCACCGGCGTCGTCGACCGCGACCCGAACCCTCGGCCCGAGCGCCGCGAGCGCGTCGCGGAGTGCCGCGTAGTCGTCGATCACGACGTGTTCCGTGATCTCGAGGACGGTTGCGCGCCTGCGTCTGCGGAGGAGCGTCCGGAGCTCGCCCGACCTGATGAGCGCCGGCGAGACGTTCAGGCTCAGGGATGCGCTCGCGGGCAGGGCCGCCGCCGCCTTGATGGCCGCCTCTACGGTCCGCTTCTCGAGCTCGATCCCGAGCCCTGCCCGTTCGGCCATCCTGAACACGATGTCGGGCGCAAGGCCGTTCTCGAAACGGCTGAGCGCCTCGTATCCCACGACGTCCCTGGTGTGGAACTCGATGATCGGCTGGAAGAACGGGGTGAAGGCCGACGCGTCCAGGATTGCCTGGACGCCCGCGCGGGCCTCGTCCTCGAGATGGCGTGCCTCCAATCCGGGGGTGACGAGCGCCCCGACGATCGAGCCGAACGTCGCGAGGGCGGGCAGACGTTCGATGATCCGCTCCGCGGACTCCGCCTCGTGGACGCCAAAGGCGATCACGCCGACGACCCCGCTGGGGCCTTTGAGCGGAGCGTAGACGGCGCTGTGGAGACCCGAAGCACTCATCGCCTGGCCGTAGGCGCCGTCAGCGGACCGAGCCCGCCAGGTCTCGGACCACGGCCCCGTTGCGGCTCGCTCGCCGAGCAGGCGCGCGCGAGCGCGGGGAACGAGACTCCCCGCGGACAGCAGGGGTCCAACCCGTCCTGCCGCGGCCAGAACCCTCCCGTGGTCGCCCCCGAGCCCGACCGCCCAGGCCGAATCGATCTCCGGGAGCCCGACGATATGGGCGCAGGCCGTGGCGGCGATCGCCTCGGGCGTGCCGGCCGGATCGATCTGGGCGAGCGCGGCCTCGATCGTCTCCCGCTCGCGGGCATCTCGCTCAAGGGCACTCTCCAGCTGGCGCTCCCGGGTGACATCCCGGTCCGTCTGCATGTACCCGATGAAGTGGCCCGAGGCATCGCGGATGCCCGAGATGACGGTCTCGACCTCAAACAGGGAGCCGTCCTTGCGACGGTTGACGAGGGCGCCAGACCACTTCCCGCCCGACGCCACCGAGGTCAGGATCTCCGGGAAGAAGGTGGGCCCATGACAGCCGCTGTCCACGATCTCCGCGTGGTGACCCACGATCTCGCCCGGCTCGTAGCCGTACACCCGGGTGAACGACCGGTTGACATAGGTCACGATGTGATCGACGTCGGTGACCCACACCACGTCTGCGGTCTGCTCCACCGCCAGGGCGAGTCGGGCTCGCTCCTCGTCCGCCGCGACCTGGTCGGTGATGTCCCGGATCGTGCCGACCATCCGGAGCGGCGTACCCGATGGATCGCGGAAGACCTCGCCCTCCTCGTGGGCGATCCGGACGTTGCCGTCCGGCCGGACGATCCGGAAGTCGACGTCGTATCGGACGCCATCACGGATCGTCGCCTGCTCGGCCGCCTGCACCCGGGCCCGATCGTCGGGGTGGACGAACGCGAGGAACGCCTCGGTCGTGCGGGCGAATGCGCCCGGCTCGATCCCGAAGATCCGATGCGTCTCCTCGGATCGCAGCGCCGTGTCCGCCACGATGTCCCATTCCCAGCTGCCGATGTGGGCGATCCGCTGTGCCTCTGCCAGGTTGCGCTCGCTCCGGCGCAGGCCCATCTCGGCCGCGGAGCGGGCCCGAAGCATCGTGATCCCGTACGAGAGATCGTCAGCGAGGCTCCCGAGGAGCTCCACGGCCTCCGCGGAGAAGGCATCCGGCCTGGAGGCGTAGATCCCGAATGCGCCGATGACGACGCCATCGGCCCGCAGCGGCAGCCCGAGGGCGGCTGCGAACCCACGCTGGGTCGCCTCACCCCGCCATGGAGCCAGCTCCGGATCGTCGAGGAAGCTCCGACCGACAGCAGGACGACCGGAGCGGATCGCCGTCCCGATCGGGCCGCGGCCGAGCGAGGTGTCCGCCCAGGAGACCCTGATCGAGCCGACGTATCCCGCGTCGTCGCCGGCCCACGCGACCGGTCGCACCGTCCGCTCGAGATCGTCCTCGGCGAACCCGACCCAGGCGAACCGGTAGCCGGCCTCGTCGACCGCGATCCGGCACACCAGGTCGAGCAGCTCGGCCTCATGCGATGCGCGCAGGAGAGCGCGCCGGGCCGAGCGGAGGATCACGTAGGCACGCTCGTGGTCGACCTGATCCACCCGGGCCGACGGCAAGACTTCGCCCCGGGTCGACGCCGGCGTCACCATCGTCGTCGTCGCCGTCCGATTCGTTCGCTTGGGGCCCTCCCTGCGGTGGGATCGGCCGCCGGGCGATGAGGACATCGCGCTCCGAGGGGGATCGAGGCAAGTATGTCTTGCCATGGCACACCAGTATAGAGATATCCGCTGGTGACGGGCGCGCGCAGATGCCGCACGCGCGCGGTCGAGCTGACCGCTCCCGGGCCGGGCTCAGACGGAGAGCGCCTCGCGGGACAGGTCGTAGGCGCGGCGAAGGTCGCCGCTCTCGGCCAGCATCTCGGACCAGGCACCGAGGACCTCGCGGATCCGCCCACGGGAGCCGGCGGCGCGTGCGAGATCCGCGGCTCGAGCGAAGTCCGCGCTCGCCCCCTCGATGTCACCGCGCTGCCGCCGGACCTGCGCCTGGGTCACGAGCGCAGCGACCAGGGCATTCTTGTTGCCGGTCAGCTCGGCCCCACCGATCGCCCGCCCTGCGAGTGTCGCCGCCAGGTCGAGATCCGAACCCGCCAGCGCGATCTGGGCCGCCGTGTCATCGACGTGGGCCAGCCAGCGATCGTCTTCGAGCGCCTCGAACTTCGTGCGCGCGCTCGCCGCGAGCTCGCTGGCGCGGGGCAGGTTCCCGATCTTGACGAACGCCAGTGCGAGGTCGTTCTCGAGCGCAGCCGTCTCTGCGGCGGCCTGCATCGCGGTGAACAGGGTCAGGCTCGCGTACCCCGTCCGCACCGCGGCCTCGTAATCACCGGTCTCGCGATAGCTGTGGGCGAGGTCGAAGAGGTAGCTTGCCCGGCGCCGGTCGTCGAGTCCTGCGGCGAGCCCGCGGATCTCTGCGAGATAGGCGAGCGCCTGGTCATACGCGCCGTCCCGCGTCTGGATCGCGGCCAGCGCGATCACCACCCGGAGGTGGAAGTCGGGTTCGACCCGCAGGCCGGCGCGCACCTGCACGAGGATGGCCTCGCACAGCCCGCGGGCCTCGGCAAGGTTCCCCTGCAGGTACTCCCCGCTGGCCATCCAGTACCGGGCCAGCACCGCGTCCGCCTTGCGACCGAGGCGATCGAAGATCTCCGCGGCCTCCGCCCCAGCCGTCGCGGCTTCGGCTCCGCGGTCCAGCCGGGCGAGAGCCTCCGCCCGGCCACGCAGCAGTTCCGCGCGCGTCCCTCCGGCCGGGGCCCCGGCCAGGTAGCGGTCGTAGATGTCGAGAGCTTCCTGCCAGCGACCACTTGCGAGCAGGACGTCCCCTTCGAGCCGGGTCCAGTGGTCCGCCTCTCCGGCCAGGAGCGCCGTCGCCGGGATCTCCAGGCGCTTCGCGAGGTAGTTGAGCGCCGCCATCGAGGGCTTGGAGGTGCCGGTCTCGAGGGCGCTCACGTAGGCCTTCGTGTAGCGCTCCCCGGCCAGCTGCGTCTGCGTCAGGCCCGCTTTCAGGCGTGCCTGGCGGAGGCGCGCCCCGATCGACCTGGCCAGGGGTGTGTCGTCAACGATCACGCGGCGTCGGGTCGTCTTCTGCATGATCGGCAGTATACGCGTCACGCCAAGCCCATTCCAGCTGCCCGATCAATTCCGCGACCGGCACGCCCAGGCGCGATGCCATCAGCAGCAGCGACGGGAGTGATGGGATGGCGCGTCCGCGCTCGACGGCCGACACGTAGGAGCGCGTCATCGGAGCACCGAGTTCCGCCTGGGTGAGGCCGGCGCGGATCCGGAGCTCGCGAATGCGGATTCCCAGCATGGCCGCGCGGGGGTTGGGATCGCCCGGTGATTGTTGATAAATAGTTGACAATCGCATGCGAACAGCCTAGCGTAACGCCAGCGCTCCCGCCCAGAGGGAGCCACAGGAGGACACGCACCAT
>CAMTVM010000027.1:0-3905 GCA_947085195.1 uncultured Chloroflexota bacterium | reverse complement strand
GAGGTCCTCGGCGACGGTCACCGGCAGTGTCTCGATCGCCGTCAGGAGGTCGGCGAGCGCCGCCCGGTGGCGGGCCAGGGCCTTGCGCTTGCCGTCGAGCAGATCGACCTGCGCCTCCATGAGCACGGCCCGCCGGGTCGTCGCCACCAGGCTCGCGTAGGCTTCCCTGATCTCCCCGGGGTCGGCCGCCTTGTCGGGCCCGTCGATGCGCGCTGCCGCCTGGGCCCGCTTCTGCTCGTGTCGGGCGGCCTCCGTCCTCGCCTGCCCGACGAACATGTCGATCTCCGCGAGCTCGAGGTCGAGCATGGCGATGTCGGCCTGGACCCGGGCCACGAGGGCGGGCCCCGGACGTGCGGTCGGTTCGCCGGGCATGGTCATCAGGGTTGGAGGTTCCCGGGACGCGCGGGGCGGATCAGTCCTCCGGCATCCGGATCCAGCCCTGGCGCATCGCGTACACCACGGCCTGGGTCCGGTCGTTGACGGAGAGCTTCCGCAGGATGGAGCTCATGTGGTTCTTCACCGTCTGCTCGCTGATCGACAACGCGTAGGCGACCTGCTTGTTGGTCATGCCCTGGGCGATGTTGTCAAGGATCTCCACCTCGCGCGGCGAGAGGGGCGCGAAGATCGGGGCGGCCTCCTGGCCGTACACCGCCAGCTCGCGGAACTCCTTGAGCACGCGCGAAGCGACCGCCGGCTTGCTGAAGACCTTGTCGTTGATGAGGTACTCGCCCGCCACCACGCGGCGGACGATCATCACCAGGTCCTCGGTGGCGATGTCCTTGAGGATGAAGGCCGCGGCCCCGGCCTTGATGGCCTCGAACAGCGCGTCCTCGTCCTCCTCCGTGGCCAGCACGACGATGGCGGCCGCGGGGAGTTCGCGCTTGATCCGCTGGGTGGTCTCGATGCCGCCGGGTGCGGGCAGCGAGAGATCCATCAGGATCACGTCAGGGTTGGTGGCAATGGCGGCGTCCATCGCGGTCCGCGGATCGTCCGCTTCGGCGACGATCTCGAAGTCGGGCTCCTGCTCCAGGATATTGCGGATGCCCACGCGGAACAGCGCGTGGTCATCGACGATCAGGATCCTCACCTGCTCGTAGGTGGTCCGCCCCTGGCCGCCTCGGCGGCGCTCGGGCCCCTGGTATTCGGTCATCCGCTCTCCTCTCGTGCCACCGGGATCGCCAGCCGGACCACCGTGCCTGCGTCCGGCCGCGAATGCACTTCGAACCGCGCGCCGATGAGCTCGGCCCGCTCCCGCATGAACTGGAGGCCGAAGTTGCGGCGGCCACGGGCCGCCACCGCCCCGGTGTCGAAGCCGCGACCATCGTCGCGGACCTCCAGCACCCATTGTCCACCGTCCAGCCCCGTCGACACCACCACGTTCGAGGCGCCTGCGTGCTTCCGGACATTCTGCAGCGCTTCCTGCACGATCCTCAGCACCACCGTCTGGGCGGGCTCCGGCAGGCTGCCGGCCGGAGCCGACTGGTCCACCGCGATCTCCAGCCCGGAGAGTGAGGCCATCGTGGCCGCCGTGTCCACGATGGATCCCTCCAGCCCAAGCTCCACGAGGACCGGCGGGCGCAGCTGGCTGATGAAGCTGCGCATGTCGGCCAGTTCGCGCCGGAGCAGCTCCCGAAGGAACCGGAGCTCCTCGCGGGCCAGGTCCGCGTCGGAATCGAAGACCCGCTCGATGAACTCCACCTGAAAGATGGCGTTGGAGAGCGCCTGCGCCGGTCCGTCGTGGACCTCCTGGGCCAGGCGCGCCCGCTCGGCCTCCTGGGCCTCCACGATCCGCATCTGGAGCTCCGTGGGCACGGACGGCAGGGCCGGCTCGAGGATCAGCGAGGTGTCACCGCGCTTCAGGAACAGCCACGTGCTCTCGAGGTTGCGGATCGCCAGCTCCAGGCGGGACAGCTCCCCCTCATGGCGCGCAAGGTCTCCCCTGGAGCGGTCCGCCTGATCGCGCATCAAGCGCAGCTGCAGGTCCGCCGCGCCCGCCTCCGCCGCCGTAGCCGCGCGCCCGTCCCCGGACAGGTCCGCCGCGCCCTTCCCGTCCACGTCACCGCGCTCCAGCACGCCGAGATCGTCGGCGAGGGCCTGCCAGCGGGCGAGGTCGTCGAGGTATGCCTGCCGGTAGCGATCTCGCGCGGCGCGCAGCGTGTTGGCGGCGTAGGCCAGGGCCTCGGCCGATTCGGCATGCAGCGCGTCGAAGCGGGTGGTCGGCGCCTCGTTCCGAGTCGTGTCCATCGGGGCCGAGTGTAGCCGTGCTGCGGGCTACGGCGAGTGCCGCACTGCACCGGACAGCACGGGACCGCTGGCCATCCCGTCGCAGCCGATGCGGAAGACCCGGATCCCGCGGGTAGCCTCGGCATCCTGCGCGTCAACCGGGATGGGCAGCGCGACCTCCCGGAAGCAGGCGGCCATGGGATCAGGGCCGTCCAGAATCGCCGGCCAACTGCCGTGGTCCTGCCTGGACAGGATCAGCCAGGTCGCCCCGAAGCGGGGGTCCGATGCCAGGTCCAGGACATCCGCCGGGGTCTCGTGCGGGAGTGCGAGAACCGGCACCCGGGCCGTCTCCGCCAGCCAGACCGGGAAGTCGTGGATCACGGGCACAGAGCCGTCCAGCGGCGCACCGATCGCGGCCATCTGCCGGACCAGCACCTCGTAGGTGCGCTCCGTGTCACGAGCGGCGGACGTGAAGCCCGTCAGCAGCACAGCGGAGAACAGCGTCGACGAGAACACGGCCAGGAGCACGCCCAGCCACGCCACGGGTCGCGCCCAGCCCAGCCGCCGACCCAGCCGCGTAAGGCCCGCGTCCAGCGCCCCCAGCGCCGTGATGATCAGCAGGACGTGCACGGGTGCCGCCGCGTGGAGGAACGTGCCCCACATCGTGGCCACGGGGAAGACCAGGCTGGTGACCAGGAACGTGGCGCCGCCCACCAGGACCAGGGGCCGCAGGGCACGGTCCCGTGCCTGCCACGGCAGCGCCAGGATGCCAATCACGGAGATCGGGATCCCGAGCAGCAGCAGGACGTTGCCGATGTTGTGGCCCAGCCCCGTCACCCGCATGGCCACCAGCTCAGCGGGACCGACCGCCAGGTACCGGGCCAGGGTGGGAGGGTCGTTCCAGGCGAAGATGTCGAAGCCCGTGATCGAGAGCGCGTTGGACAGCGCCTGGCCGGGCAGGGGGTTGCCGAGGACAGCCGCGTTCCGGGCGGCCCACGGGACGAAGACGACGAAGCTGACGACCGCGACGATCCCGATCAACCGGACGCGCTCGAGGCGGGGCCGGTCCGGCAGCCGCCAGGCCATCCACGCCCAGGCCGCCGCCATCCAGGCCGCCTCGTTGCGCGTGAGCGCCGCGGCGCCCAGCAGCAGGCCGATGCCCAGCAGCCGGGAATCCCGGAACCGGGCACCGCGCGGGTCCCTTAGGACGCGCGCCATCAGCAGGAAGGCGCCCAGCGCGAGGGCCCCGAACACGATCGTGGAATCCGGCAGGGCGGCGTGGAGGAGCAGCGGGAGGTACACGGCGGACGTCAGGCCGGTCCCGATCGCCAGGGTCCGCGCACGGCCCGCGGGCAGACCCCGCTCCGCGGCCACGTCCGCGGCCAGGCGCCAGGCCAGCGCGGACAGGATCGCCCCGGCCAGCACCGGCACCACCTGCGCGGCTCGCATGGCCGCCTCCAGCGGGATCGGCGCCGGGCCTGCGAACAGCAGCATCGGGATGACAGCCAGGAG
The DNA here is from genome assembly GCA_947085195.1 of uncultured Chloroflexota bacterium. Classification (GTDB taxonomy): domain Bacteria; phylum Chloroflexota; class Limnocylindria; order Limnocylindrales; family CSP1-4; genus CAIXZV01. The sequence goes on along the minus strand of CAMTVM010000027.1, from coordinate 170 downwards.
GGACGGCAGCGGCAGCCAGACCTCGAAGGCCGGGCGCGGGAACACCAGGGGCGGAGTCCCGTAACTCCACATGGCGTCCGAGACCAGGCCCCGGCCCTCGGCCAGGTTCCTCGCCACGCCCACGTAGTACGCCGTGTCCTCGGGCTTGGGGAACTCGATGGCCGCGGCGG